>DBHP01000098.1:2966-6821 GCA_002295705.1 Candidatus Neomicrothrix sp. UBA825
AGGAGATCGGATGCTTCCGTTTTCGTAGGCAATCCAGTAGAGGGGCCCCCACGTTGGATATCAACGATTACCAGTGGTAATTCTAGATTGAAAGCTAAACCGATGGCTTCCCCTTTTAAGGCCACACCGGGTCCGCTGGTAGTGGTCAAAGCAAGATCACCTGCGAATGAAGCTCCGATTGAGGAAGCAACAGCCGCTATTTCGTCTTCGGCTTGGAATGTTTGGATTCCGAAATTTTTATGCTTGGCTAATTCGTGGAGGATATCCGATGCTGGAGTGATTGGGTATGAACCAAGGAAAACCGGACGGTTGGATAGCTTACCAGCAGCGACGAGGCCCCAAGATAAAGCTGTGTTGCCATTTATATTGGTGTATTCACCAGGTTCTAGCGCAGCTGGCTTTACTTCATATGCATAGTCAAATGCCTCTGTGGTTTCCCCATAGGCATGCCCTGCCTTGAAGGCTGCGTTATTAGCTGCGACAACTTGGGGAGATTTGCCGAATTTCTTTTCTATCCAGTCAAGTGTTGGTTCAAGTGGCCGTTGGTAAAGCCAGGATACTAGTCCAAGGGCAAAGAAATTCTTTGATCTCTCCGCATCACGTGGCTTAATTCCTTCAATTTCTTTGCAAACTTCTTTAGTTAGTGAAGTCATGGGAACTTTGAACAAGGTATATTCCGCTAGTTCACCTGTTTCGAGTGGATTCTCTACATATCCAGCTTTTTTGAGATTTCTTTCCTCAAAAGTGTCAAGATTTACAATTATTGTTCCTGCATTTTCGAGTTTTGAGAGTTCTTTTTTCAGGGCAGCAGGATTCATAGCTATTAGAACATTGGGCGCATCACCTGGGGTTGTAATGTCATGATCAGATACCTGAACTTGGAACGCCGAAACTCCTGCGAGCGTTCCTTGTGGTGCCCTGATCTCTGCAGGGAACTCGGGAAGGGTAGCAAGATCATTTCCGAAAAGTGCGCTTGCACTTGTAAAGCGTTCTCCGGTGAGTTGCATTCCGTCTCCAGAGTCACCGGCAAATCGAACAATGATTCTGTTGACTTCTCTAATCTCTGGCTGTGAAATGGTATCGGCCACGGAATCCCCCTTGATCCCTACTTAATCCAACAACTTGACGATACTCGTATCTTAATCAATTGGCACTGACCCTTCTAAAGATATGTATGTGACTTATTTCTCATCAGTCCACTTGCTATGCAGACTTCTTCTCTATGGTCTAGTCTAGGCACATTATTACCAAAGAATGGACCTGTAAATGAATACCGAACAATTAAAAAAGATTAGTACTGGATCTGGTTTTATTGCGGCCCTTGATCAGAGCGGTGGTAGCACTCCGAAAGCACTTAAAGCATATGGAATTGATGGGTCCGAATATAACGGCGACGAAGAAATGTTTGACCGCATTCACGAAATGCGGACGAGGATAATTACTAGTCAAAGTTTCTCTGGTTCGAGGATCCTTGGAGCTATTTTATTTGAGAATACAATGGACCGATCTATTGATGGAATGAGTTCATCTGACTATCTCTGGACTGTCAAAGAGGTGGTTCCGTTCTTAAAGGTTGATAAAGGGCTCGCAGATGAACAACAGGGCGTCCAAGTCATGAAACCAATAACTGGTTTAGCTGCTCTTCTTGATAAAGCCTCAGAAAATCATATTTTTGGTACGAAAATGCGCTCGGTTATTAAATCAGCCGACGAAGATGGGATTAATGCTGTGGTAGATCAACAGTTCGAAATTGGAAACCAGATTCTCCAGGCAGGGCTAATGCCAATAATAGAGCCAGAAGTAGATATCCACAGCCCTGAAAAATCAGCCTGTGAGGGACTTATGCGTGATGCTATCATGCGGAACCTGGAACTCCTTTCAGAGGGAGATGCAGTGATGCTAAAATTGACATTGCCTGACGAGGACAACTTTTACAGTGGCCTTGTGGAGAGCGAGAAGATCCTGCGTGTTGTTGCTCTGTCTGGCGGGTATTCTCGCGAAGAAGCAAATGCTCGAATGTCTCGTAATTCTGGTGTTGTTGCTAGCTTTTCTCGGGCCTTAACTGAAGGTTTAAGTGCTCAACAATCACAGAGTGAATTTGATGGTTTATTGGATAGTTCAATTCAAAGCATTTTTGATGCTTCTAATACGTAGAAGCTAAGTTAGCTCTTCATACCTATCTAAAGCATCAAGATAGTTTTGGGAAGTTGCGTTTATCCAACCAAACAATTCGCGTGCTTTGACTGGCATGCCAGCACGGTCGTAAAGATCTGCTAGAGCGTATGCTTTGCGCAAATGATGTTCTTGAGGACGCTGGGGAGCGCGCCAACCCTTTTCTAAAATATTTATTGCTTTGGGATAATTTCCTTGATCGGCATAGCTATTGGCGTAAACAATTTTTCCCTCTGCGACCGTTGCGGCGTCAGGTGAAACATCGGCTAACTCGCCCCAGAGATACTTGACGTCCTCCCAACGATTCTCGCTTCGATAGCAATCCATTAAGATAGGGTGACGTTCTGTCGATTGAGCCAAGGAACGGAATTGTTCTAAAGAGAAAGCAGCATTTGCGTAGTCATTGAGGCGATAACATATTAGGCCATATAGCTCTTGTATCTCTGAAACTTTCCCAGCTTTCTTTATTAAAGGTGTAAGTTTTCTCTTGGCATCTCGGAATTGATCTTCCTGAAAAAAAGCGTCTGCTTCTCTCAACCGTTTGTAAGCTTTCTGACCTTCTGCTGAACCGAGAATCTTTCGTAATTTGACGCTTACGTCTTGTTTACTGTTGCGCTTGTTTGAAAGTGGCTTGCGTTTATGTTGTCTGATTTTAGGGGGTCGCTTCAAGTCTTCACTTGTACGAACAGTCTTAGAATTAGCTCGCTCCAGTGCCGCTTTAGCTTCTGCTTGCAGTTCCCTTTTTCGGGCATCTCTTTGTTCTCTCTTTTGTGCCCGCTCTTCGCGTAAACGTAACACGTCAGGATCTTCAATGATTTCTTCTATTTGGTCAGCTTGGATAGCTTGATCTTCGATTGCTTTTATATCGTCATGGTGAACTCTGAGGACCCCTTTTCTAGCTAGTCCACCCCAATTCTGATTCCCTGGTATTGGGTCCATCGAGTCGTTATCTGACGAATTCTTTTTACTCTTTGCGTATTTTCGTGGAGCTCCGCCGCTTTTCCTATCATGACTCTTTACACTTTTCGGCGATTTCCCTCTACTTTGAGATGATTTATGTTTATCTTTTCCTGATGAACTCATAGCTGACCAAGCCTACTAGGCATAAGCCTCAATCGTATAGAGTAGTAAAAAATAAAGCAGCGGGTCTTGCGACCCGCTGCTAATCGAAAATCCGGCGGCGACCTACTCTCCCGGGGACACTCGTCCCAAGTACCATCGGCGCTGGTGGGCTTAACTTCCGTGTTCGGAATGGGTACGGGTGTGGCCCCACCGCTATCACCACCGAAATCTATTGGCCACAGGCATGTGGCGCGTATTTTCAAGAGGAGTTCCTCAAGATCTCCATAGCGAGCACGAACACCCGAATAGTTCGTTAGTTGAAGTTAAATCAAGCCCTCGGCCGATTAGTACCGGTCAGCTGAACACATTGCTGTGCTTACACTTCCGGCCTATCAACGTGGTGGTCTGCCACGGGCCTTACCCGGTTAACCCGGTGGGTAATCTCATCTTGGAGCTGGCTTCCCACTTAGATGCTTTCAGCGGTTATCCATTCCGTAGGTCGCTAACCAGCCATGCTCCTGGCGGAACAACTGGCACACGAGAGCTACGTCCATCCCGGTCCTCTCGTACTAGGGACAGATCTCCTCAAATTACCTTCGGCTACAGAGGATAGGGACCGAA
>DBHP01000048.1 GCA_002295705.1 Candidatus Neomicrothrix sp. UBA825
TACATTGACCCATCAATTGGATTCATCGCAGACGGAACAACTCTGAACTTATCTGCGTGCCCTGATGATTGGGATCCTCAAGAGGGAGTAACAGATACTGAAATACGATTAGGAACCTCACTTCCCCAATCAGGTCAACTTGCCGCATTCGGAACAATCGCTACAGGAATGCAGTACTACTTTGACTACATCAATGCGACGAAACCAATTGATGGAAAGAACGTAGTCTTGATAGCGAAGGATGACGCATATGAGGCGGGGAGAACAGTAGCAAACATTGAAGAAATGTTGGAATCAGATAATGTTCTTGGTTTCGTAGGAGTTATTGGAACACCAAATAACTTTGCGATACGGCCCATAACTGATGATGCATGTGTTCCTCAACTCCTCAATCTTTCCGGTTTTCCCTTCTGGGGAGATCCCGCTAACTACCCTTGGACAGTTGGTAATATTCTGAACTACGTTACAGAAACAAATGTTTGGTGTGAAGCCATTGTTGACGAGTTCGGTGAAGGGGCAACCGTCGCCGGTCTTTTTGCAAATAATGATTTCGGTAAAACATATCAACAAACCCTGAAGGGATGCGCAGGAGTAGATTTAATCGCTGAAGAGCTCCATGATCCAGCAGCCCCAGATGTAACAAACGAAATGACTACATTGGCCTCTTCAGGAGCTGAAGTCTTTGTTGCAGGAACAACTGGAGCATTTTGTCCTCAGAGCGTCGGTGTCATGGCGGCAACACCGTGGCGACCAAGATTCTATATGTCCTACACATGTAATAACCTTCCAGCATTCTTTACTCCAGTAAAAGATGCAGCTGCGTTGTTGCAATCGCAAGGATCTGGAGTCCGAATGGCAAACTACAGCAAAGTATGCGGAGATCCTCAGTTTGACGATGATCCCGCTATTCTTCTCACAAAGCTCGTTCTTGATGAATACAGCGACGTGACATGCTTAGACGGTTCATACTCAGGAGGTGTCTTCTTCGCACAGATTATTGAAGACATACTTCGGGCAGCCTCAGAACTACCTGGTGGAATAAACCGTGTCAACGTTATGAAAGCTACGTGGAACCTTGATACCACTAACGGAAATAACTTCGTTCCAACACTTCGTCTCGATGGCGTAAATGATGCCTACCTAACAGAAGGCGCTCAACTCCAAGAAGTACAAGTGATCAACGATCAGTTAACATTCACACCAGTAAGTGAAGTATTTGACTTCGAAGGGCAAGGAGGATCATTCGGAGGATAACACTCCCATGATTATCCAATAGGAATTCTTCTCCAGAGTTATACATCTCCGCTTACCTATGATCTAAAGTATGTAGGTAAGCGGAGTTAACCAAAGGAGACCGCCTGTGCCATCGACCGTAGTCGTAGGTACCCAATGGGGCGATGAAGGTAAAGGGAAGTTCACGGACCTTTTTGCCAAGGAAATGCAAATGGTTGTCCGCTACCAAGGCGGGCATAATGCCGGCCACACTCTAGTCGTCAATGGTGAAACAACAGCACTTCAACTTATACCTAGCGGCGTTCTCTACGACCACATAACCCCAGTCATAGGCAACGGCGTGGTAGTAGACCTTGGCGTGCTCATAAAAGAAATAGACATGCTCGAAGGCAAAGGCGTCAGTTGCGACCGTCTCAAACTAAGCGGTAACGCTCACCTAATCTTCCCTTACCACCAAGAACTTGACGTCGTATTCGAAAGACACTTAGGTGCGAACAAATTAGGCACAACAAAGCGAGGAATAGGTCCTGCATACGCTGATAAAGCCTTCAGAGTCGGGATCCGAGTCCAAGATCTCTTAGATCAAGAAATCTTTCAGGAAAAGCTTCGTGTTTCACTCAACGAAAAAGGACCACTTCTCGCCAAGGTCTATAACAGACTGGCCCCTGAGATAGAGAACCTATCAAAAATATTCCTCGAAGAATACCTTCCACGAATCCAACCCTATATCGCCGACACCACTGACATAATCCATACGTCCCTCGAAGCAGGCGAAAACATCCTATTCGAAGGAGCGCAAGCAACTTTCCTCGATCTCGACCATGGAACATACCCATTTGTAACCTCATCAAATCCCACAGCAGGAGGAGCTTGCGCCGGTGCAGGCGTAGGCCCAAGACACCTAGAACGAATAGTAGGAATAGCAAAGGCCTACACAACTCGAGTAGGTTCAGGCCCTTTCCCAGCAGAGCTGTTTGATGATATCGCAGACCATTTTGTCAATGTAGGACATGAATACGGAACCAACACAGGACGAAGAAGACGAACTGGCTGGTTTGACGCAGTTATGCTCCGACACGCTGTGCGACTCAATTCACTCACTGAGATTGCTCTGACGAAATTAGATGTTATGGATGAACTCGAGACGGTAAAAATCTGCGTTGCATACGACATTGATGGCGAACGCGTAGAAAAAATGCCATACCATCAATCAGAATTTCACAAAGCAACACCAATTTATGAAGAACTACCCGGATGGAAAACTAACATATCCGGTATTACCAATCCAAGTGACTTACCAGAAGCAGCTCGAAACTACATACAAGCCTTGGAGTACCAATGCGGAATTCCAATTTCCCTAATAGGTGTCGGACCAGGGCGAAAGCAATATATCAACTGGCAATCGTGAAAGACAAAAGCACACCTTCAGCCGAAAACCTGCCAAAACATAACTACTGGACAACAAATATATGAAAAGTGTCGTTGTCGGATCTGGTGGAAGAGAACACGCATTAGCTCACGTGCTCGGACGCGATAGTGACGTAATAGTAACTCCTGGGAACCCCGGAATCCCAAACTCAACGACCCAATCACCACTCAAGATTGATGCAGATCTATTTGTTATCGGCCCAGAAGTTCCTCTCGTAGATGGATTAGCTGACCAGCTGCGCGCCCAAGGCAAGACTGTATTCGGTCCAGGAGCTGATGGAGCTCAACTGGAAGGGTCAAAAGCCTGGATGAAAGAGTTACTAGTTGAAGCAAACGTGCCAACAGCAAAACATCGAACTTTTAATGATCAAGATGAAGCAATAACATTCCTTTCAGAAATGCCACTTCCATACGTGATCAAAACAGATGGATTAGCCGCAGGCAAAGGAGTTCTCGTTACAGAATCACTTAACGAAGCAAAAAGCGCTATCAAAAACTATCTCTCAGGAGATGCCTTTGGAGACGCAGGGAAAACAGTAGTGATAGAGGAAGGATTAATTGGAAACGAAATATCAATGTTAGCTATCTGTGATGGAACCAAAGCGGTGCCACTGACACCAGCACAAGACTACAAACGGTTACTTAACAATGACGAAGGCCCAAACACTGGAGGCATGGGAGCATATTCCCCAATTCCCTCAGTCTCAGAAGATTTCGTAAAACAAATAATGGACAAGGCAGTAAACCCAACTCTCCAAACACTGATTGCACGAGGAATTGATTACAGAGGTGTCCTGTACGCAGGCATCATGAACACTTCCTCCGGACCAAAAATCCTTGAATATAATGTCCGTTTCGGAGACCCCGAAGCACAAGTTATCCTTCCCAGGATGAAATCAAGCCTTTTCCATCTCCTAAAAGAAGCAGCGCAAGGAAACATAGAGCATTACCCGGATTTCATTGATGACGTAATGGTAACCGTTGTCTGCGCATCGGAAGGCTACCCCGAGGCACCGATAGCAGGGAAAGTAATCCAAGGTCTTGATGATGCCCGAAGCCAACCAGGAGTTGAAGGAGTATTCTGCGCTGGTGTGTCACAGAACAACAGAGGACAACTAATCACCTCCGGCGGAAGAGTCATGACTGTGACAGGAAAAGGCGCAACACATGAACAAGCCCGCACCAACGCCTATCGAAGCACAGAGCGCATAACGTGGGAAGGCATGCATAAACGAGGAGACATCGCTAAGGACATCAATTGAAAAATCTATGATAGGAGAAAGCACTGTGGCTACATTCAGCATTGAGAGGAGTATCAGATGAAAGTCGGAATACTTATGGGGTCAACATCTGACGAATCTAAAATGAGCAAAGCAAAAGAAACACTTGAAGAATTTGGTATTGAATCTGAATGGAAAGTTCTTTCCGCCCATCGAAACCCTGACAAAGTCGTAAACCTAGTCTCAACAGCACGTGAAAATGGTTTCGTTGCCTTTATCTGTGGAGCTGGAATGGCAGCACATCTTGCCGGTGTAGTCGCTGCACACACAACTCTACCTGTTGTAGGAGTTCCGCTCTCAGGAGGAGCACTCAATGGTCAAGATGCTCTTTATGCAACTGTTCAAATGCCCAAAGGAGTTCCGGTCGCGACAGTAGCCATAGACGGATCGCAGAATGCAGCTCTTTTAGTGCTTCAAATGATCGGAATCACTAATTCAGAAATCGCAGAAAAACTTCGAATTTACAAAGACGAAATGGCGAATAGATGAAAATACCGAATGTACTAGCTGAGCGGTACGCAAGTGACCGGATTATTGAAATCTGGTCACCAGAAAACAAGATTCTCCTTGAACGCGAACTTTGGATTGCCGTTCTGAAAGCGCAACGTGAAAATGGCGCTGACATACCAGAGGAAGCAATAGCGGCATACCAAAGAACAAAAAATGATATTGATCTTGAAGCAATTCTCGAACGAGAAAAGATTATCAAGCACGATGTGAAAGCCCGAATCGAAGAATTCTGCAAACTTGCAGGATATGAACACATCCATAAAGGAATGACGTCACGAGACTTAACAGAAAATATTGAGCAACTACAGGTATTACAAAGTCTGCAACACGTCCAAATGCTCGCAGTGGCGACTCTCTCTCGGTTAACGGACCTATCACAACAATACGCAGAGCTACCATTAACTGGTCGAACCCATAATGTACCTGCGCAAATAACAACAATGGGGAAACGATTTGCCAATGTTGCCGAAGAAATGATTTTGGCATTCACGACACTTGAGAAAATTTCACAAACATACCCAATGAAAGGACTGAAAGGCCCTGTTGGGACACAACAAGATCTCCTTGGTTTACTAGGCGATCAAACAAAGGTTGAAGAATTTGAACAAATTATCGCCAAGCACCTTGGATTTAACAACACCATGCGAAGCGTTGGACAGGTGTACCCAAGATCTATAGATTTCAGTGTTATCAGTACGTTGGTTCAACTCTCAAGCGGCCCTGCAAACCTAGCTAAAACCCTTCGCTTAATGGCTGGACATGATCTAGTCACTGAAGGATTCCAAGAAGGGCAAGTTGGTTCGTCAGCGATGCCACACAAAATGAACATGAGATCATGTGAACGTATCGGTGGTATGACTGTCGTATTGAAAGGATACCTTTCAATGGTTACTGACCTCACTGGAGACCAGTGGAATGAAGGAGATGTAAGTTGCTCAGTCGTCAGACGAGTTGCACTGCCAGATTCTTTCTTCGTAATAGATGGGCTCATGCAAACATTTATCACCGTCTTGGACGATTTCGGGCTCTATCCAAAGGTTATCGAGAGAGAACTAAACCATTACCTTCCCTTTCTCAGTACAACAAAAATACTTTCCGCAGCCCTCACCAAAGGACTAGGAAGAGAAGAAGCTCATGAAATCATCAAAGAGCACGCAGTGACAGCTGCTTTAGCTCTCCGTAACACCGATGTCGGCGAAAATACGCTTCTCAATGATCTAGGTAAAGATGACCGATTCCCCCTAACAGAACAAGAATTACTTCAGGCCATAAGCGAAATCGGAACTGGATTAGTCCAGCATCAAATTAATGCTGTACACGCAGATATCGAGGCATTAAAAGAACGCTATCCAGAAGCAGAAGACTATATCCCCCAACCAATACTTTAAGAGATATCAATGACAAGAGACCCGGCTTATAAATTAGACCTTCCACACGTATATTCAGGAAAGGTCCGAGACATTTACGATGCAGGAAACAACCAATACTTGATGGTCACCAGCGACCGCATTTCAGCTTTTGATGTGGTGATGAACCAAACGGTCCCAGATAAAGGACGAGTATTGATGGCGATGTCAGCATTTTGGTTTCAGCACTTTTCAACATCAATGAAATCTCACCTCATTTCAACAGATTTATCTGATTTCCCAGCCAGTGCCCAAGTTCCCGAAATTGCTGGAAGATCAATGCTTGTTAAAAGAGTAGAAATGCTTCCAATCGAATGCATAGTTCGCGGATACATCACAGGATCAGCCTGGAAAGAGTACAAGACCAATGGCACAATGCATGGAACTCCCTTACCCACCAATCTTCAAGAATCCGAAAAGCTACCCCAGCCCGTATTCACACCATCAACCAAAGCCGACGACGGATTACACGATGAAAATATCTCATTTACTCAAGCCGCAGACATCGTTGGCCTAGAAATAGCGGAACTCGCAAAACAAAAATCCTTGGAACTCTATTCGCTTGGAGCCGAATACGCTTTAGAACGAGGGATAATCATTGCGGATACAAAATTTGAAATGGGGTTTGTTGATGGAGAACTTGTCATAGCAGATGAGGTTCTTACACCCGATTCATCACGATTTTGGGCAAAAGACGAGTGGACGCCAGGTACAACCCCACCTTCATTTGATAAGCAGCCAGTCCGCGACTTCCTAGACGGGCTTGATTGGGATAAGTCACCACCTCCCCCTGAACTACCCCACAAAGTAATCACTGCGAGCTCAAAGCGTTATCGCGAAGGCTATGAAAAAATAAGCGGGAAAAATCTAGATGATTGGCCTGGTTAGCGGTTAGATCTTCTCTAACTTTAAGCATGAACTGGACACATATGCCCTTTTAGGTTTTATGATAGATACCTATGGGGAATAAAGAGGCATTACAGCCAGGCGAAGCAAGACAGGAAGGCCCATCATTACGCGATGAGCTTCTTGCCGACCCAACACCTCCTCCTGCTCCACTACTTGAAGAATCGTATGAATTTCTCGGAGATAATGACCTACCGTATGAAAGCTACATAAGTCCCGAATTTGCATCATCTGAATATGACAAGCTGTGGTCAAAAGTGTGGCAGTGGGCATGCCACGTTGACCATATTCCGGAACCAGGTGATTATTTCGTATATGACGTGGGGCATCTCTCTTCTTTGATTGTCCGCACGACGGATGGAAGTATCAAGGCGTATTACAACTCATGCATGCACCGTGGAACGCAACTCAAACAACCAGGAACGTGTGGCTTTAGCAAAGAACTTAGATGTCCCTTTCACGGATGGACATGGTCTCTTGAGGGAACACTCGTTGACCTTCCCGGAGCTTGGGACTTCCCTCACGTCACACATGAGTCACACAAATTGCCTGAAATGAGCGTAGAGATTTGGGAAGGCTTTGTTTTCATTAATTTTGACCAGGATGCTCAGCCACTTGAAGAGTATCTTGGAGTTCTCCCAGAGCATTGGAAAGATTGGCAACTAGAAGATCGCTATATCGAGACGCATATACGAAAGCATTTACCATGCAACTGGAAAGCTGGAGCAGAGGCATTCATTGAGGCCTACCATGTCCGAGAAACGCATTCGACTGGGAAGTTAGGAGATGAAGTAACCACACAATACGATGTCTTTGGAGATAATGTTTCACGGTTCATTCACACCCGCGGACTTAATAGCCCCCTAAAAGAAAATCCAAGAACAGAAGATGAATTACTCGCCCACCTGAGCGGGAGAATGTTCGGAGATGGAGATTTTAACCTACCGGACGGAATCAGAGCACGTGACTATTATGCAAAGATGGTTCAAGAGCAAATGGGTGAAAAATATGGACATGATTTTACGCACCTCAGCGAATCGTTAACCCTTGACTCGATTGAATACTTCCTCTTCCCAAATGCTTTTTTCTTCCCAGGTCTTTCATTGCCAATGGTGTACCGATTTAGACCCGACCCTGAAAGCCCAGATTATTGCTACTTTGACCTTATCTTCATGCGCCCACGACCAAGCGATAGCAAGGCACCTTATCCCCCAGAAGTCATTTCTTTGGATATCGATGAAAGCTACTCCACAGTTGAAGGTGTTGGACCACTTGGGAAAATTTACGACCAAGATACGGCCAATCTCGCAGCACAAACACGTGGCTTTAAGTCAAGTTTTAAACGTGGAGAGACATTGGGAAATTATCAAGAGATACGCGTCCGTCATCTCCAGAAAAGGGTTCTAGATTTTCTCAATGCGTGACCAATAAAGACGTACGAAGATACTCATATTGTTCCTCTGCTTGTGGCAACATTGAAGCGTGGAGTTCGAAGCAAACGTTGAAGTACAACTCAAAGAAGGCATCGCCGATCCACAGGGATCAACTATAGAGAACGCAACTCCGAAACTGGGATTCAATGGGATTGAGAATGTGCGGGTAGGAAAGAGCATACGCTTCACCATCACAGCTGAAGACGAAGCGACAGCAAAAGAAACTATTCAGGAGTTATGTGAAAAGTTTCTTACCAATCCAGTCATAGAAAACGCAATTATTCATCTCCAAGGAGCAGAGTGAACCCAACTATAGGAGTCATTGTCTTCCCAGGCTCTAATTGCGAACAAGACGCGTTAGAAGCCATGACGAGCCTCGGAGCGAGTTGCAAACTGTTATGGCATAATTCTCCTGATCTAGGTGATGTAGACGGGGTAATCATTCCAGGGGGCTTTGCTCATGGTGACTATCTTCGACCCGGAGCAATCGCTCGATTCTCACCTGCAATGGAATCTGTCATTTCTTTCGCCCGTTCTGGCCGGCCTGTATTAGGAATCTGCAACGGATTTCAAATCTTAACTGAAGCAGGATTGTTGCCTGGAGCGCTACAAAAAAATCGAGGACTAAAGTTTCTTTGCAAACCTGTTGAACTAAACGTGCAAACAACGAATTCTGTTTTAACCTCAGAAGCTATAAAAGGTGATTCATTAACTATTCCCATCAATCATTTTGAAGGTAACTACACCTGTAACGACGAAACTCTAAAAGAACTACATGCTGAAGATCGAATCTTACTTACTTATAAGAACAACCCGAACGGTTCAATAGGGGATATCGCAGGAATTTGTAACGCCCAGCGAAACGTTGTGGGATTAATGCCTCACCCAGAACGTGCCTGCCATCCACTTCTTGGAAGCACAGACGGACAGCAACTTCTCCGTAGTTTCATTGAAAGCTCACGATTATGAGCGAACCTATACATCGCACACTCGGCTTGACCGATGATGAATTTCAAAAGATTATTGAAATACTCGGACGTGAACCAAATCATCTTGAACTTGCCATGTACTCGGTCATGTGGAGTGAACACTGTTCATACAAATCATCTCGCATACACCTAAAAAGGCTTCCAACTGAAGGCGAACATGTTCTCGTTGGCCCAGGTGAGAATGCAGGCGTCATAGATGTCGGAGATGACATAGCCATTGCAATCCGGATAGAGAGCCACAATCATCCGAGCTATATCGAACCATATCAAGGCGCAGCAACAGGCGTTGGAGGAATCATCAGAGATATTTTCACTATGGGAGCCAGACCAATAGCAATTATGGACCCTTTACGATTCGGTCCTGTTAGTGACTCACGAAGTAGATGGGTAGCAGAAGGTGTAGTTAGCGGCATATCTGGTTATGGGAATTCTGTCGGAGTTCCCAATATCGGAGGAGAAACTGTTTTTGACGAAACCTACATCGGCAATCCGCTTGTTAATGTTCTTTGCCTTGGCATTCTGCCGAAAGACAGACTTGTACTCGGGCGAGCATCTGGAGTTGGAAATTTAGCAGTTCTTCTCGGTGCCACAACAGGTCGGGATGGCATCGGAGGCGTAAGTGTCCTCGCTTCTGCAGGTTTCGGTGATGATGAAGAGGATGCTGAAAAGAGACCAAGCGTTCAGGTTGGTGATCCCTTTGAGGAGAAGCGCCTCATTGAATGCTGTTTAGAGTTACTTGACGCTGGACTCGTTGTAGGCATTCAAGACTTAGGTGGCGCTGGACTCTCATGCGCCGCATCTGAAACTGCATCTCGCGGTGGAGTCGGGATGGACTTTGATGTAACAGCTGTTCCACAACGAGAAATAGGCATGGAACCATTTGAAATTATGACGAGCGAATCGCAAGAGAGAATGTTAGCAATCGTCAATCCAGAAAATCTAGAAAAGGTATTGCATATAAGTGAAAAGTGGGAAATCCGATCATCAGTAGTTGGTAAAGTCACCGAAGGTGGACAACTCCGAATTATGGATGGGCTGGACGGACCTGTTCTTGGCGAAGTGCCTGCAACTTCTCTCCATGAAGACGCACCACTCTATGACCGACCTATGGCACCTCCCGAAGACCTTTCTGAGCGTAAAGACGACACTCCAGAAGAACACTTACCCGAGTCAAATGATGTATCTGAAGCTCTTCTATCGCTCATACAAAGTCAAGAATGGATCACATCACAATACGATTCGCAACTCTTTCTCAATACAGTCGCCGGACCAGATTCCAATGCGGCAGTCCTGCGACTTAAACATCCAGTAACAGGAAAAGATACAGGACGTGGACTCGCTGTAACAACAGATGGGAATCATCGATGGTGTGCTGTTGACCCTAAAATCGGGACGGCAATGACTGTTGCAGAATCTATGCTAAATCTTGCTTGCGTAGGTGCTGAGCCCAGAGCACTAGTGAATTGTTTGAATTTCGGTAATCCAGAAAACCCTAATGTTATGTGGCAACTCAGTGAAGCAGTTGACGGCATGGCAGAAGCCTGTTCAAAATTCAACATCCCCGTAGTTGGTGGAAACGTAAGTCTTTATAACGAAAGTCAAGGAAATAATATTGACCCAACGCCAATTGTTGGGCTGATAGGGGTTATTAACAATCTTGATACGTCACCTCCAGGAGTCAGTTGGAATGAAGGCGATAGATTAATGGTCATTGGTCCCCCGGCTAAGGGTTTATCTGGAAGTGCTTGGGCCTTTGCACGAAGTAAAAAAAATGGGCAATTAGCTCAAGTTGATTATGAAACACATGAACGACTCTGTCAGACCATCCGAATGCTAGTTAATCAAGGACTTGTTACTGCTATCCATGATATTTCTAGTGGTGGTTTGGCAGTTGCAGTAGCTGAAATGGCAGTGCAATCAGGCGTTGGATGTTCACTCGCACGAGTCCCTGATATCGAGTCAATGTTTTCAGAATCACCTTCACGAGTCGTGATTGCAGTTGATCCTGAAAAAATGCAAAGTGTTGAAGAGATTATTCAAAGTCAAGACATTCCGAGCACACGTATAGGACTCGCACATGGTGAAAAGTTCACGATCAAGGGTTTGGTAGATATTGAGCTGTCAAAAGTCCTAGAGCAGTGGGAGGAGTCCCTACCACGAGTATTTGAGAGTGGAACCACTCAAGGGTAGTCTGCTACTTCTTTTCGATATCTATTTCTAAACCAGCTAAACCGCGAAGTACATAACTGGACTGGTATTCAAAAGTATTGCCTTCAGCAAATGTGGGTAGTTTCAGTCGACGAACAAGTTCTTCAAAGGCAACCTTTCCTTCTAGACGAGACAGCGGAGCCCCGATACAGAAATGATGGCCTTTCCCAAAAGCAATATGCTCCTTGAGATTATCTCTTGTAGGGTCAAACGCTTCCGAATCATCGAAAGTTGACTCATCACGATTAGCTGCGCCGAACATTACCCATATACGTGACCCTTTAGGGATAGACACACCCTGAACCTCAGCATCTTTCGTCACAACCCGAAACAAACCCTGATTGGGTGAAGAAACTCGTAACCCTTCTTCAACTACGCCGTGTATCATACCCTCAGGATCAGCTTCTAGAGCATTCCACCATTTCGGTTCCTCGACAAGTGTTCGCATTGTCTCATCTAAAAACTTTGTTGTTGTTTCATTTCCAGCAACCATCAATTGCTGAATAATGCTGTAAATCTCGGAAAAATCTAATTTGCGTGTCTCCCCATCATCCAGATCAGGGTGGGCAAAATCAGCATGGGCTAAATCAGAAAGCACATCATCTTTGGGGTGCTCCAATCTTTTCTCATATTCTGAGTACCAATAATTCTGGTTTTCCAACTGCACTGAGACAGCATCAATCCACTCATCATGAGAGAGTTTGTTGCCTATTGCTGCAGTGGCTGCATCAGACCAATCCTTAACTTTGCCTTCAACATCCGGTGCCATATTTAATGCATAGTGAATCACGCGGACAGGAAACGAAACTGCGAAGTCGTTATGAAAATCAACTGTTCCCTTTTCAGGAAAAGCATCAATAAGATCAGCAGCAAACGTGCGAACTGTATCTTCTAACGCAGCGATTCTTCTCGCCGAGAATGTCCGAGAAACAAGCTTCCTATATGCAGTATGATATGGAGGGTCAATGGTGAGCATTGTTTCTTTACGGGGCCACCCTTGCCTTTGGATCTCTGCTATGGCTTTCAGCGTTTCGGGTGATGGCTTTGATGTTGTATTCGACATTTGGGAAGAGAAAGTTCCGGTATCACGGAGTATTTCATTCACAACGTCTAAACGCGAAGCAAAAAACATATTTGATTGTTCATGGAAGTAAAGCGGTCCATGATCCCGTAACGCAGCATAATGATTGAACGGGCACTGTTGAACTTCCCGATCCATCGGGTCGTACGTGCTTAGATCGATCTGGTCAGAGGCTGTCATAATTTCTTCTCCAAAGTTCCCCCCACGAAACAATTGATTTTATCTCACCGCAAGCATGCTTTACTCTATTGAACTGCCTCTTTTACTATATGCCAAACTGATAAGGCACTATTCACAATTTGATCTTCTTCTATCAACGTACTGTGGTTCATAATCTGAAAGAATTCGTGTGTGGCACCTGACGAAACCAGCTTCGACGATGACTCACCTCGCGAAGCGTGCGGCGTTGTAGGCATCTATGCACCGGGGCAACCAGTAGCGCATTTGAATTACCTTAGTCTTTACGCGTTGCAGCACCGTGGACAAGAATCAGCAGGTATCGCAACCAGCGATGGTGAGAGAATAACTGTCGTTAAAGACATGGGTCTGGTATCCAATGTGTTTAATGACCGAACTTTAGCTGGGCTAGACGGCCACCTTGGAATAGGGCAAACGCGTTACAGCACGACGGGTTCTAGCTCGTGGCGTAACGCGCAACCTGTATACAGAGGGGAATTCCAAAGAGAATTTGCTTTGGGTCATAATGGAAATCTAACGAATACAGAAGAGCTTGCGCAGGAAGCTGGAATGCTGCCGGGAACTATCACAAGCGATAGTGATCTTGTAGCTGAACTCATTGCAAACCAAATCGGCCATGAATCCAATCACAAAGCGTCTGATGGTAGAGAACTTGAACGAGGGCTAGTCAAGATTCTTCCTAAGCTAGAAGGAGCTTTCTCCTTTGTCTTAATGGATGAGGCTCATATTATCGGTGTTCGCGACCCCAATGGATTTAGACCTCTGTGTCTTGGGAAATTAGACAACGGATGGGCACTTGCATCTGAAACTCCAGCACTTGACATTATCGGCGCTCATTTCGTTCGTGAAATCGACCCAGGAGAGATGGTCATCATTAGCGCTACAGGTGTGCGTTCTATCCAACCTTTCCCAGTTGAACGCATAAATCCAACACTCTGCGTTTTCGAATTCGTATATTTCGCCCGCCCTGACACCCAGCTATACACGCAGAGTGTTCACCACGCCAGAGTTCGAATGGGAGAACTCCTAGCAAAACAAGCACCAGTTGAAGCAGATGTCGTTATGGGAGTACCGGAATCAGGTATTCCTGCCGCAGAAGGCTACGCAAAAGAGATAAAGACTCCGTATGCCCAAGGGCTAGTCAAGAATCGGTATATTGGGCGGACCTTTATCGCCCCTAATCAGGAACTACGTTCTTTGGGTGTCAGAATGAAACTTAACCCGCTCAGAGATACGATCAGCGGTAATCGACTCATTGTCGTCGACGACTCAATTGTTCGAGGAACAACGACAAAGGCGATGGTAAGGATGTTACGAGAAGCAGGAGCGAAGGAAATACATATGCGTATTTCCTCACCTCCATATCGTTGGCCATGCTTTTATGGGATGGATACCGGCACTAGGTCTGAACTCCTAGCAGCGAACCTCACAGTGCAAGAAATACAGGACTACCTTGATGTGGACTCTCTTGCTTATTTAACGCTAGATAACTTATTAGAAGCCACCGGAACTAACAACGCCGGATTTTGCTCTGCATGTTTAACCGGAAATTATCCGGTGGATATCCCAGTAAACCTATCGAAGACAATACTTGAAGAATCAATCCATAAACCAGAGAAATCTTCACCGACCCAGCAACAAAAGATATCTGGAGGGATTCAACAATCCTTCAGCGAAATTCCATGAGCAAAGAAACATATGAATCTGCTGGCGTTAACATAGCTGCCGGAGAAGAAGCAGTCCAACGCATTACGCCACTAATCGAAAAGA
Source organism: Candidatus Neomicrothrix sp. UBA825 (assembly GCA_002295705.1). Taxonomy (GTDB): domain Bacteria; phylum Actinomycetota; class Acidimicrobiia; order Acidimicrobiales; family UBA8592; genus UBA8592. The sequence goes on from DBHP01000048.1 coordinate 14,443, forward strand.
CCTTACGACCTGAAGTGCTCACAAAAATAGGGGGGTTCGGAGGAGCTTTTGACATAACGCAAACAGGAAGAGCACACCCTGTGCTTGTGTCGTCAACTGATGGAGTAGGAACCAAGGCACAGGTAGCCATGATGGCAGAACAGTATGAAAGTATTGGTATTGATCTTGTCGCCATGTGTGTTGATGATCTTGTCTGCGTAGGCGCAGAACCACTTTTCTTTCTTGACTATATTTCAGTCGGAACGCTAATCCCCGACCAAGTTGAACTTCTCGTAAAGGGAATTAGTGATGCATGTGAAGAAGCTGGTTGTGCTCTCATAGGTGGTGAGATGGCTGAACACCCCGGTCTGATGCAAGCAGGAGAGTTTGAGCTTGTAGGTTTCAGCGTCGGAGTTGTTGACAAAGATCAAATGATTACAGGAGAATCTGTCAACACAGACGATGTGATAATTGGGCTACATTCTCCAGGCCTTCGAAGTAATGGTTATTCGCTCGCTCGAAAAGTGCTTCTTGATACTGCTAAAAAATCTATCCATGAACCAGTTTGGGAAGGAACTGATATCACTGTCGGTGAAGAACTTCTCCGCCCGTCGGTAATATATACCCCGACAATTCTTAAAATATTGGAACGGAACCCGATTAAGGCAATAGCACATATCACCGGAGGTGGGCTCCCAGGAAACGTCAACCGAGTCCTTCCAAACAATATGGATGCTCAAATCTCCAAAGACACGTGGACACCTCCTAGAATCTTCACCGAAATCCAATCACTTGGGAACATTGATGCCGGCGAAATGTTCAAAGTCTTTAACATGGGAATCGGAATGGTGTTAATTGTTGATCAACAAAGCGTTGATATCACACAGGAGATTATTAATTCAACCGGACTCTCATCTACCCAAATCGGAACTGTCAAAGCAAACGGCACAGGTTCTGTACAAATCGTTTAAAGCTGACAGGAATCAATTATGAAAACGGGCAAATATCAAGCAGTAACATATGACTTCTGGAACACACTTATTGCTGAAACAACTAATTCACTTGACCGTCGACGAGCCTTATGGACCAAGATACTCTTCGAGAATCATATTGCGATAACACAACAACAACTCGATGATGCATTTGCGGAAGGATGGAACCATTTTGATACGAATTGGAGAAATAACATTCAATCCACACTTGAGGGCGTGGTTAGCGCAGCGCTAACAAAAATTCCCGCTGCCGTCCCTTCAAACATCAAAGATCAATTGACCGATGCATACTTGGAAGCATCAGAATCAACTCCTAGAACCCTACTTCCTGATGTTAAACAAACTCTGAAGCAGTTGAAAGAGATGGACCTTCGTTTAGCAGTGATATGTGATGTAGGAACAATCCCTAGCATTCGCCTACGCTCATGGCTGGAAGATCTTAATGTCTACGAATTCTTCGATTACTTTGGGTTTTCAGATGAGATCGGTGTCTACAAACCTGACTCAAAGATATTTAATGAAACTCTCGCAGGGTTAGGAATATTAGACCCCTCTCAATCCATACACGTTGGCGACTTAAAAAGAACTGACGTTGCCGGTGCACGTGCAAATAACATGACATCAGTTCGATATACCGGAGGGAGAGATGACCCAGAAGATGGAGACGAAGCAGACTACGTCATCAAAAATCATCTGGAGATTCTCGAATTATTCAAAACAAATTAGCTATCTGAGAAGTGAGGAATCACATATTCTCCATATTGCCGGATTGTTTCCATCGCAGCTTCATGTGGCACGCCTCCCATCTGCATTATGCACATAATTTCATCAGCGCCGGCACTTTGTAGTTGGGCCACATATTCAATAGCATCATTCTTATTGCCATAGGCATGATCAACATTGAAAGGACTTGTAGAAGCCGATATTGCAGGTACGGGATGTCCACCCTCAACCATGAATGCTTCGACTTGTTCCTTTGCGTCACTAACAGCATTGCGAATATCTATCTCAGGTGGAACTGTTTCAGGAAGGGGTGTTCCCAAATTCCAATGCTGAATTGATTCTGCAAAAAACTTTTGCCCTCTAGCACCTATTTGAAAAGCTTCCTCAGCATCATCAAGGACGATGGTAGGACACAAGGCAGAAAGAAAATTCGTAGGCTGTTTTGAGATGCAAGAGTCTGGATCTCGCGTTGCAATTGCTTCGTCATAAATCTCTCGTAATGTTTGCACTTGAGTTGGACCGGAAAATCCTAACACTAAAGCCCCAACACCATACTCAGCAGCCAATCGAACGGTCTGATCTTTTGTGCAGGCCATATATAGCGGTGGGTGTGGAAGTTGCAATGGTCGTGGAATGACTGATCGAGGAGAAATCTGAATACTTCCGTCCCACTCAAATTCATCATTTTGCCAACATTGACTAAGAATCTGAAGCGATTCCTTGACTTGTGGATACGTATCGTCTTTATCCACTCCGAATCCCGACATCTCCATTGCGGTAGCTCCACGGCCAGCTCCTACATCGAGCCGCCCGCCTGAAAGACTGTCTAGCATTCCTACTCTTTCTGCAACTCGCAGTGGATGGTTATAACCAAATGGCATGCATACCACTCCATGGCCGATACGTATTCTTTTCGTTTTTGCTGCAACCCACGTGAGGAAAATTTCAGGCGCACTCATGTGAGCATAATGAGTCAGACTGTGATGCTCTACAGCCCATATTCTATCAAACCCCATCTGCTCAGCGAAAACAGCTTGATCAACGCAACTCAACAATGTTTCGCGTTCCCCTTCAGGGCTTACATCATCACATTGGAATTCAAAAATGATTGAGAATTTCATGCGCCCCCAAAGTAGCCATCTAACTTGAAACCCATAGTAGTTGCCCAACAGAAAAGAAAGCGATTCGGTCATGTACTCTCAGGTATATGGGAAATACCAAGTTTGATGACCTACATGATTTTCGTTGCGAAAAATTAAAGTTTGATGGCGACCAAAAGGATGTTTTCTGGAAAGGCAGTGGACCGGGAGTCATACTATTGACCGAAATTCCTGGGATCACACCCGAAGTAGCAGACTTTGCAAGAAGAATCGCTAGAAATGGATTCACTGTGGCTATGCCAAACCTATTTGGGGAACCCGGTCGCCCATATAACAACGCCTACGCATTGAAATCAATGGTACGTGCCTGCATCTCAAAGGAATTCATCACTTTCGCAATGGGGAAAAGCTCACCAGTTACAATCTGGATTCAACAACTAATCAAAGTCACTGCCAAAAAGTGTGACGGAAAAGGCGTTGGAGTAATCGGAATGTGCCTAACGGGCGGTTTTGCTTTATCTCTAGCCGTGAATCCTCTCGTAAAAGTTCCTGTGATGAGCCAACCAAGCCTTCCGCTACCAATTGGAACAAAAAGAAAGAAGGATGTTGGTCTATCACAACAAGACTTAGCCATCGTGCGTGAAAGAGTAGAAAAGGAAAATCTTTGCGTTATAGGACTCCGATTCTCTGAAGATAAATTCTCACCAAGTCAGAGGTTCAAAACTCTCAAAGAGACTCTGGGTGATGGATTCCTAGGAGTAGAGATTAACAGTTCAGAATCAAATCCTCACGGTATTGAACACAGCGCACACTCAGTGCTCACAACGGACTTTTCTAACACAGCTGAGCATCCCACACTAAAAGCATACGACACTATCGTCGAACATTTTAAAGCCCGCTTATAGAGAAACTTACTCCTCTAGCTCTTCACTTTTCTCTTCTTTTTCTTGATTTTCGTGTTCCGGTTCATCACTTTCAGACATCTCAACCTCTTCCTCAGTCTTTTCTTCTGATTCCGCGTCTACGTTTTCAGATTCATCACTTTCAGATGTTTCTGCCTGTTCTTGAGCTTCTGTCTCTAATGCTTCATCACCACTCGCTACACCCTCACTTTTAGTTAATTCAGAATTATCCTCATCAGGGAGCGGATCCTCACCAGCTAAAATCCTCTTTAAGTTATCATCTGCTTTTAACCAAACCGCCTTTGCTTGCTCCTTTTCCTCAGCAGAAAGGTCAGGATTCTTTTCAGCGTCTTGCAAAGCCTTCACAGCATTCGCCTTCTTCTTTTCAGCCCTTCTGACGATCGCTAGTTCCTTCTCCTTCAACTTCAGTTTCTCTAACTCACTGTTGAACAATTCAAGCGCAACATCTAATTCTTTATTTCGGCTCTGGACCATAACGGACTCCACTACGTAAAACTTTGTTTCGCTTAAGAAAGATAGCCGCAAAATAGCAAAGCTCCTCAATTCGGCACACCTTCCATGTATTGTGGCGGAATGGCATCACACGAATTAATACATGGCCTGAACTCTCCACAGACCGACGCCGTCATGCATTCAGAAGGACCTCTTCTCGTGGTAGCCGGAGCAGGATCAGGAAAAACACGAGTACTCACCCATAGAATCGCCTACCTAATTCAGGAGGTTGGCATCTCCCCCTTTGAAATACTTGCTATCACATTCACCAACAAAGCAGCTTCTGAAATGAAAGAAAGGGTTGCGAATTTAGTCGGTCCCATCGTTGAAAGAATGTGGGTCTCTACATTTCATTCAGCCTGTGCAAAGATTCTCAGAAGAGAAGCAAGTGCATTGGGTTACCCAAACTCATTCACAATTTACGACCAAGCTGATGCCGTGCGACTAACGAGTTACATCCTCAAAGACATGAACATTGACGTCAAGAGATATCCCCCTAGAGGAATTCACAACCAGATCTCAAAAGCTAAAAATGAAATGATCGGTCCTATCGACTACAGAACATCTGTAGAAACGCTTTACGAAGAAAAAGTAGCTGATGTATATGCCGAGTATGAGAGGCGAATGAAAATAGCAGGCGCAATGGACTTCGATGACTTGTTGTTTAAAACCGTAGAAATATTTGATCGCTTCCCAGAAATCCTTGAACGATATCAATCACGATTCCGACATATCTTGGTCGATGAGTATCAAGATACAAACCCAGTACAGAACCACTTAGTCATCCAGTTAGCAAACAAATCACGAAACATATGTGTTGTAGGTGACCAAGATCAATCCATTTATGCGTTTAGGTCAGCTGACATCCGGAACATTATTGAATTTGAAAATAAATTCCCAGATGTAACGGTAATCCTTCTTGAACAGAACTACCGCAGCACCCAAACCATCCTTGATGCTGCTAACGCAGTAATTGAAAATAACTATGGGCGGAAACCAAAAGAACTTTGGACGAAAGGAGATCAAGGTTCCAAAATTGTATGCTTTCATGCCGACGATGAAGGCGATGAGGCCAAGTGGGTCACTCAACACCTTAGGCAGCTACACGAAATCCACGACTCTGGCTGGCAAGATATGGCTGTGTTCTACCGAACAAACGCCCAAAGCAGGGTCTTAGAAGAACACCTCGTTAAATCTAATATTCCTTACAAAGTTATAGGCGGTACGAGATTTTTTGACAGAAAAGAAATTAAGGACGCTCTTGCCTACCTCAAAGTCATTGTCAACCCACAAGATGAAGTCGCACTCAAGAGAGTCATCAATACTCCCAAAAGAGGGGTAGGAGATTCTTCCATTGATAAGTTAGATAAATTTGCATCAACAATCGGAGCAACACTTTTCGATGTGTTAAACCGTGCACCAGAAGCGGGAGTTACAGGAAAAGCACTCCGAGGGCTAGAAGAATTCGTAAGGATAATTGAATTAGGACAAATGAACATTACGCAAGGTCCCGGAAGTGTCCTTGAAGAAGTTCTTGACGCTTCGGGGTACGTCACAGATCTAGAATCACAGCACACTGTTGATGCAGATAGCAGACGCGAAAACCTTGCTGAACTTATTGGAATGGCAATGGATTACGACGACACCGACGGGTTCCTCCAAGAAGTCAGTCTTGTTTCAGATACAGATGCACTCAACGATGACTCCAGTGTCTCACTAATGACACTCCACTCAGCAAAAGGACTCGAGTACCCAAACGTGTTCATTATTGGTTTAGAAGATGGGGTTTTCCCCCACATGCGGTCACTCGGCGACCCCGATGAACTCGAAGAAGAACGCCGTTTAGCCTATGTCGGGATTACAAGGGCAGAAAATAATTTGCATCTATCATATGCATGGAAAAGAACGCTCTTTGGCCAAACGCTTTACAACCCCGTCAGTCGTTTCGTCGCTGAAATCCCAGATGAATTTAAAGAAGAAGTCCAAAATAAATCAAAGACCACCAAATCATTTTCCCTCTCAACAGCTAAACCAAAAGGGCCGGATAAGAGTCATGCAGATCAGATCGGCTTACAAATCGGTGACGACGTTAACCATGACATGTTCGGAGACGGGGTTATCGTGAAACTTGAAGTAACAGAATATGAGGCAATAGCAACAATAAATTTTGTTAATGAGGGCCAAAAGACACTTGACCTGTCATGGGCACCAGTAAGAAAAATCTAAAGTGCTATGGAGAAAAAATTCTGTTGAGATCTACTTGGACTACCCCAACAGCATTCACAATAACTTCAAAACGTGTTAGCCCCTCACCATCTGCAGGGTATGTATTCCTTTCATTACAATCGTCAATAAAGATCTGACTTTCAGTCTCCCATTGCAAACTGCATGACACAGGATCCGAAGGAGAACGAGCATCAATAGCGAACCACCCTGTCAGAGAATCATTACCAATATGTTGCACATAAATTGGTCTCGACCCACTCAATGAAGCCCACGCAATCGGGCTCCCGTCACTTCGTATTCGCTCAGCAAAAACTTCAGCATTACCTACTTCAAAGACGTCATCACCAAGCTTAAATTGGATTTCCCCACTCCCCGAAAGCTTCACAATAACGAATAATAAACCGACACCAAAAACAAGACTAAATACAATAAACGTTACAATTCGAGGAAAATTGACCTGTCTGCTCTGCTGAAAGGGCATAAATATATCGTATTCAACGAATCTCAAGATGCGTTTTTTTCAATTAAAACAATTCTTGATGAGCACAATGACCCGTCCTTTCACTAGTATCCCTTCGGGGCGTAATAACGCCAAAACAATAAATATATGGAGAGCACAAATGGATTTGTTTGAATATCAAGGGAAACAATTCTTCGCCGAATACGGAATGCCAACATCTCCAGGGAAGATCGCATTCACTGTCGATGAAGCAGTTCAAGCAGCTGAAGAACTTGGAACACCAGTCATGGTCAAAGCACAAGTACATACCGGCGGACGAGGTAAAGCTGGAGGAGTCAAATTTGCCGCAACTATCGAAGATGTCACCGAACATGCTTCAAATATTCTCGGACTTGATATAAAGGGGCACATTGTCGGAAGGGTTTGGATAGAAAAGGCTTCAGACATAGCCGAAGAATACTATGCGAGCTTTACGCTAGACAGATCTGAGAAGAAGCATCTTGGTATGCTCTCCAAAGAAGGCGGCGTTGAAATAGAAACCGTAGCAGAGGAAAATCCAGACGCTATTGCAAAAATATGGGTTGATCCCGTAGATGGCTTAAGTGAAAACCAATGCAAAGCGTGGGTCGAAGCAGCCAATTTACCTGCAGAAGCATTCGATGGAACAGTCGATATTCTTCTTAAACTCTATGAAGCATATACAGATGGTGACGCCGACCTCGTTGAAATCAACCCTCTCATTTTGACCCCCGAAGGAAAAGTACACGTCCTCGACGCAAAAGTAACTCTTGATGGTAATTCGGTCTTCAGGCACGAAAATTACGAGCAATATGATGAAACGCAAACTCGTGACGAACGCGAAACAGCCGCTCATTCGAAAGGCCTTCAATATGTAGGTTTAGACGGAAGCGTTGGGGTCATCGCAAACGGAGCAGGACTAGCGATGAGCACAGTAGACGTGATCAATCAAGTAGGTGGCAAACCTGCAAACTTTCTCGATATTGGAGGCGGCGCCAATGCTGATGTTATGGCTGGCGCTTTGGAAGTCATCAACAATGATCCGAATGTAAAAGCAATTTTTATCAATATCTTTGGAGGAATCACCCGAGGTGAAGAAGTGGCAAATGGGATACTTGAGGCAATGAAACGCGTCGATATAGAATCCCCGATCGTTATTCGACTTGATGGAACGAATGCCGATGAAGGTAGAGCAATCCTGAAACCAAACCTGTCGGACAAATTACTAATGGAAACAACCATGCTTGACGCTGCTACCACAGCCGTCCAACTAGCTCAATAGGAGAAACATGAGCATTTTCGTAGATGAAACAACAAAAGTTATATACCAAGGACTGACAGGATCCCAGGGAAGCTATTACGGCCGACTCAATAGAGAGTACGGGACTCAGGTAGTAGCCGGAACTCATCCAAAGAAAGCAGGAACGGACATTGATGGGGTACCCATCTATGCAAACGTTGCAGAGGCAGTTGAAGCAACCGGCGCAACAGCTAGTTGTATCTTCATACCAGCCGCTGGGGTACGCGGCGCTGTCATGGAAGCAGCTGCCGGTGGAGTCAAATTTATTGTCGCTGTTACTGAAGGCGTGCCAGCACACGATGAAGCGATCTTTTATAACCAGCTCAAACGTGACTATCCCGATGTGCAACTACTTGGGCCGAATTGTCCAGGAATCATAAGTCCAGGCAAATGCAATATTGGGATTACTGCTGGCCATATTGCTAAACCCGGCGGACCCGTAGGAATCGTCAGCAGGTCGGGCACGTTGACGTATCAGGCACTTTACGAACTCAAACAAAAAGATATTGGAGTCACCACCTGTGTAGGTATAGGAGGAGACCCAGTCCCAGGCACTAGCTTCATTGACTGCTTAGAGGCCTTCGAAGCAGATCAAGAGACCAAAGCCATCATGATGATAGGTGAAATAGGCGGATCCGCAGAGGAAGAAGCTGCAGAATATATCAAAGACCATGTCACAAAACCGGTATCCAGCTACATAGCAGGAGTAACAGCTCCTCCGGGGAAGAAAATGGGACATGCGGGTGCAATTGTGTCCGGCGGGAAGGGAACAGCTAGTGCGAAAATGGAAGCATTAGAAGCAGCAGGAGTTAGAGTCGGAAACAACCCAACAGAAGCTGGCGAACTAATGGCTGAGATCGTAGCGACACTCTAATCTGGCGATCACGAAAAATAAAAAAGGTGTCCACATCATGTGCGTATAGGTGATAGGTTCAGCGCGTGCGCATAGCAGTACTTGCATCAGGTAGCGGAACAATACTCCAAGCAATGATTGAAGCTTCAATACCGATACAACTAGTTGTAACAGATAGAGAATGCACAGCAGAAAAGATAGCAACCCACAACAACATTACGCTTGTAAGAGTTGAACGAAATAGCTACGGAAAAGATTTCGATCGAGATACCTACACATGCGAAGTGCGAGATGCACTCATAGGAAACGAAATTGATCTTATTGCCATGGCAGGCTTCGGCACCATCTTAAACAAACCAATATACGATGACTTCTTCAACCGGATTCTCAACACACATCCATCCTTACTCCCCAGTTTCCCAGGTTGGCATGCAGTTGAAGACGCACTTGAATATGGAGTAAAAGTGACTGGTTGTACCGTGCATATTGCCACAGAAGAAGTTGATGCAGGACCAATACTCGCCCAAGAGCCAATCCCAGTACTCAAAGACGACACAAAAGAAACACTTCATGAGAGAATAAAGAAAGTGGAACGCCAACTGTACGTCGACACACTCAACAAAATCATTGCAACAAATGGACAAATAGAAAGAGACCAATGAAAGCTTTACTTTCCGTATTCGACAAAATCGGAATTGAAGAATTCGCAACTGGATTACACAATCTCGGTTGGGAACTCTTATCAAGCGGTGGGACAGCTAAACAAATAGCCGAGGCAGGAATCCCCGTCACCGACGTAGCTGATTACACCGGATCGCCAATCATGCTTGGTCATAGAGTTGTGACTCTCCACCCTAAAGTCCACGGCGGCATACTTGCTGACAGAGAAAACGAAGAACACCAACAGGATCTGATTGACAATGAAATTGAGACAATTGACCTTGTCGTCTGTAACTTATATCCCTTCCAAGCGGAGCCGAGTATTGAAAATATTGACATAGGTGGCCCTACAATGGTCAGAGCAGCAGCAAAGAATCATCAATATGTTGGAGTTATCGTAGATCCTGCGGATTATGACGTTGTGCTTGTCGAACTAACAAATGCAGGTTCCCTCTCATCTGGCACGAAGCAAATGTTGGCACGAAAAGCATTTGCCCACACTGCAGGTTATGACGCTGCGATCGTTAGTTGGATGGATGACACGGATCAGAGCAGTGACGCAGAGGATCAACTACCGGATTCGTTGCACCTGACTCTTGACCGTGTCCACGATCTTCGGTACGGAGAAAACCCACACCAAACTGGAGCACGCTATAAATTCACAAACAGTAGTGGGTGGTGGGACGAAGCAACCAAATTACACGGAAAAGAAATGAGCTATCTTAACTTATTCGATACAGAAGCTGCATGGAGGCTCGTGCACTCAATGGGTGATGAACCAACAGTTGCTATCATCAAGCACGCAAATCCCTGTGGCCTCGCAACCCACGACGACATCACAGAAGCATACGTACGCGCAAACGCGTGCGACCCCATATCGGCGTTCGGCGGAATTGTTGCAGTCAATAGAGAAGTCCCTTTGTCTTTAGCTGAAGCACTCTCAGAAGTATTCACAGAAGTAATTGTTGCACCCAGCTTTGACGAAGCAGCAATAACAAAACTCACTGAAAAGAAAAATATTAGAATCATTGAAGCAAACCCGCCAGGATCGCCCCTTTTTGATATGCGCTCGATTGACGGAGGATTCCTTGTTCAGACATCAGACAGAATCCAACTAGATCAAAATCAATGGGAAATAGTGACCAAAAGAGAACCAACGAACGAAGAATGGATTGACCTTAAGTTTGCCTGGCGCGCTGCTGCACGAGTGAGCTCTAACTGCATTGTCTTAGCTAAGGACAGACAAGCTCTTGGAATAGGCGCTGGTCAACAAAACAGAAGAGATGCCGGAGAAATTGCTGCCCAAAAAGCAGAAGGCAGGGCAGAAGGAGGAGCATGCGCCAGTGATGCGTTCTTCCCATTCACAGACGGGTTAGACGCAGCAATTAATGCTGGTTGCACCGCAGTTATTCAACCAGGAGGCTCTATTCGCGACCAAGAAGTGATTGAAGCCGCCAATAATGCAGGATTAGCAATGGTTTTCACAGGCGAAAGACATTTTAAGCACTAATAAAAGAGAAGTAATGCTCACGTTCGCCCCCTCACATCGCATGCTGTTAAGCACAACAATACTTTTGGTATCCGTCACCATTCTGCTAGGTGTCCTATTTCTGTTTTCCTCTACGGCATTATCAGAAGACAGTACTGAGGATTTATTATTCGGAACACATAAAGACATTATCTGTCCCGCTAATTATCAATCTGCCCCGTCGTCAGATGCCGGGACTGTTTGCCAAAAGAACACATATGTTTGCGACCCGACCAATTCACTTCAAAAATCTCAAACTGTTCAGCAGAATAGAAGTCAGTTCTTTTACATATGGATGTGCTTTCAGTACATAAAAGGATTACCACTAAATGGACAGACATCATGCCAAGCGATCAGAGCAAATATCTTCCGAAACTCAAACTGCTTTATAACCGTTCAACATAACTCAACATCACAAACACTGCCCCCAACGAGTTGTTCTATAAGGGGTTACGAAAAGTATGAATGCACCTTCCCTGATGCACAAGATAATAAATGGATACCAACCATCAATATTTCTGAACCTGACTCCGACAATCCCTTACTTACTCAATCATCATGCGTACCCTATGATTCATCTGGCCGCCCAGTACAAGCCACTCCTATCTACATAGAAACCTTTGAAAAAATGTGTAACGCAGCGAAAATTGATGGTCAAACCTTCTTGGTCACTAGCTCCTACAGAACTTTCACTCAACAACAAAACCTTTACTATTTATATGGATTCACTAGAGCAAATCGACCCGAGGAATCTAGACATACCCAAGGTCTCGCTGTAGACATTTCCAGTGGATCATGGGAATGGTTACACCAAATCGTTGGGTGTAAAAATACTGAATCCGATACGTTCAACTACCTTTCAGAACCAATATCCTTCAGAATATATACGAACGAATGTGGAGCTAACTCGGTTATTCTCCCTGTGAAACGCTCCCAACTCTATGGACTGTCACCTCTATGTGAAGATCTAAAAACAGATGTCCAATGGAATAATATAAGTGTTATTCGATGCAGCGGTTATCAGAAAAGTGGTCTTCGATATGAACCTTGGCATTTTGAACTTGATAGCACATTCAAAATACTTGACTAAGTCATGGATTATGAGAATTCAATCGATCAATAATATTGGAACAGATATAGCTACGTGACGTAGATCACCAATAGAGATATTTCGTGATTCTCAAGAACATGTAAACTGAAAATATGACCTTCAATGAAAATTCCGCTCCAAAATGGCAAGGCATCCATCATCTAGCAATGATCACACCAGACATGGATGAAACAGTTCGTTTCTATTGCGGAGTTCTCGGAATGCCCTTAGTGGCCACACTTCGAGCTGGCCCCATGAGGCATTATTTTTTTGAATTAGGACCTGGAAACACCATTGCGTTCTTTGAAGACCCTCGTGCCGTTACCTTCACCAAACCGGCCGGTCTAATGACCCGAACAGATCTTCAGTTCGATCATCTCTCATTCGCTTTACCCACCGAAGAGGACCTTAAATTACTCATAGCAAGACTCGAAAATGCTAACTGCGACATCACCACAATCGTTGATCACCAGATCATAAAATCTGTATACTTCCACGACAATAATGGAATTGCTCTTGAAGCATCATATTGGACCTTACCTGTAGAGGAATTAGGATTTAAACCTGATGATGAAATACTATTTGCTGACCCTCAGCCCGTACCAGCAGTCAATGAACTTGCAAACGGAACACTAACCGACATTCCAGAAACTAAATTCGCGTCATACTCATAGCAAAACCAGATTCAAACTAAATAATAAGATTTCCTGCCCCCCACGTGGCATTATCAAATTATGGTTGCGATCAAATTAGATGGTGAACAAGTTTCACTAGAGCTTAAAAGCGCTCTCAAACAGAGAATTTCTAAACTCCAAGAAATGTCAATCACACCAGGTTTAGGAACAATACTCGTAGGAGACGATGGGCCATCAAAAAACTATATTGCGATGAAACACCGAGATTGTAAAGAACTCGGAATGCACTCGGAAGAAATAAACCTTCCCGCATCCACAACCCAAGAAGAAATAGTCGAAGCCATCGAAACGTTCAATACCGATCCCCAAATACATGCCTTCATAATTCAGTACCCATTTCCGAGGGATCTCGACTATGAAACAGCCCTTCTCCATGTACTGCCAGAAAAGGATGCAGATGGGTTACATCCAGTCAACCTAGGTAAATTAGTGCAGGGAATCCCAGCTCCACTTGCTTGTACCCCTGCAGGAATACAATATTTGCTTGAACAATACGATGTTCCTATCAAAGGAAAACATGTCGTAATTGTCGGACGAGGCTTAACAATCGGTAGACCATTAGCAAATCTGTTATCTCTCAAAAGATCAAACGCTAACGCAACAGTAACCGTGACTCATACTGGGACGGAAGATATTAGTATTCACACAAAACAAGCTGATATTTTGATCGCGGCAGCTGGTTCACCCCACATGATCAAAGCAGACATGGTTAAACCTGGATCAGCGGTCGTAGCGGCAGGTGTGAGCTTCGAAGGGGAAAAACTACTTTCGGACGTCGCAGATGAAGTGGATCAAGTTGCTGGATGGTTATCACCAAGAATCGGGGGAGTAGGTCCCATGACAAGAGCATTCCTGATGGCAAACACGGTTCAAGCTGCAGAGAAAACCCTAGGTACCTTTTAGAGTTTTTTCCTTTGCATTTAAGTAACTCATCAGATTTCCTCTACAATCAGGCTATATGGCAGAAAAAATTACAATAAACGATGACCACACACTCAATGTCTCTGACAACCCGATAATTCCTTTCATTGAAGGTGATGGCACTGGAATAGATATCTGGCCCGCTGCAAAACTCGTTCTTGACGCAGCAGCAGGCAAGTACGGTCGAACAATTGAATGGATTGAAGTTCTCGCAGGAGAAAAGGCATTCAACGAAACCGGAGACTGGCTACCACAACAGACAGTTGACACTTTTGAAGAATACCTAATCGGTATCAAAGGACCACTCACAACCCCTATCGGAGGAGGCTTCAGAAGCCTCAATGTTGCGTTACGCCAACTGTTAGACCTCTACGTGTGCCTACGACCAGTCAGATGGTTTGAAGGCGTGCCTTCACCGGTCAAACAACCAGAACTTGTTGACATGGTTATCTTCAGAGAAAATACAGAAGATATCTATGCAGGAATAGAAGCTGAAGCCGGTTCACCCGAGGCAGAAACAATTCGTGAGATGATCAAAGAAGTTTTCGGAAGAGAAATAAGTGAAGATTCAGGATTAGGAATAAAACCTGTCTCGCGAACAGGTTCACAACGGCTTCAACGAGCAGCAATCAAATACGCTGTTGAACGCGGACGGAAAAACATTCATTGGGTTCATAAAGGCAACATCATGAAGTACACAGAAGGAGCATTCCAAAAGTGGGGATATGAGCTTGTCAAAGAAGAATTTGATGATGTGGCTGTAGGTTGGGACGACTGCGGAGGAGACCCCGGTGACAAAATTCTTGTCCAAGACGCAATTGCTGATATCGCACTTCAGCAGGTTTTAACTAGACCAGCAGAGTTCGATGTAATCGCAACGATGAATCTCAACGGTGATTACCTATCCGATGCTCTCGCCGCACAAGTAGGAGGAATAGGAATAGCTCCAGGAGCCAACATCAACTACGTCACAGGACACGGCATCTTTGAAGCAACCCACGGAACGGCTCCTAAATACGCCGGTCAAGACAAAGTCAATCCATCATCTGTTCTTCTTTCCGGAGTGCTCATGTTTGAGCATCTTGGTTGGAGAGACGCAGCAGATGACATTATTAAAGCTGTTGAGCAAACAATTGGTGAAAAGATCGTCACATACGACTTTGCCAGATTGATGGATGGAGCGACAGAAGTGAAATGCTCTGAATTTGCCTCAGCGATTGTGGATAGACTTTAAACCCCAACCCTAAGACGATTAAATTCCTCTAGGAATTAATGTCTCAAGATCTATAAAGCCTCAGGTGGCTAATACATGCAACCACCAATTACACAACTTGAAGGTTCCGATAGTAATCAGTTCAGGCGTGGACTTAAACTCATATCTAGATCACTAAAGCTTCGCCCTTTCTCACACGCAATTGCAATTACTGGAGCGTGCCTCTTCTCCATCGCAGCCGTGGTTCTGACGCGCGTCCTCGGTTACGCGACCGATGATGTAATCATCCCTAACTTGGATAACAATTCATTGGATAAACGAGACCTCTGGCTCGCTTTCACCTTGATTATTGCCGTAGGCCTAGCACGAGGCCTCGGCGCTTTTTTGCGACGCTATTTTCTAGCAGGAGCTCGCTATGGAACAGAGCTTTACTGGCGACGTCAACTTTTTAATCAATACCTTGATTTACCAATGTCTTTCCATAGAAAGAAATCTCCCGGTGAGCTCCTTGCCCATGCCGATAATGACATGATGATTGCTTCGCTCGCTTTGATGCCTCTCGCATTTACTATCGGAACATTCTTTCTCACCATTGTCGCGTTAGTCAACCTATTCCTTATCCACCCAGCCATAGCGCTAATAGCATTAGTGCTATTTCCATTGTTAGCAGCAATGAATAAATCCTACTCTCAAAGAGTTGTTGCGCCTGCATCTTCAGTTCAGGAGGCGGTAGGGAATACCTCATCATTAGTACATGAAAGCTTCGATGGAATATTAGTTGTTAAATCTCTTGGTCGAGGAGATCAAGAAGTAGAACGACTACGAGAATCTGCTGAAAAAATCCGGAAGCATCGGATAAGCGTCGGTCGACTACGAGCAATTTTTGAACCAGCCATCTATGCGCTCCCAAATCTTGGTGTGATAGCGCTCTTGATGATCGGAACATGGCTAATTGATAAAGGCTCACTTACAATTGGAGAACTTGTCAGCGCAATCGCACTCTTTGGAATACTCGCATTTCCAGTCAGAATAGCTGGAATATTTTTTGAAGAACTTCCTCGATCAGTTGTCGCTCTGGACAGAATCGACGAAGTTCTAAACCTAGAATCATCTCAACACCAGCATCAGGGAACGAAAGCAATCAGTTCAGAGCCAAGTACGTTACGTATAGAAAATGTTGAAGCTAGATATGACGACCAACTTATCCTCAATAACATCAGCTTCTCAGTAGAAAGTGGGGAGGTTGTTGCACTCGTAGGCCCTACTGGAGTAGGAAAATCCACAATCGCAGACTTAGTCGGAAGCTTACAACAGCCAACATCAGGGAATATATATCTCTCGAATACACTACTTAACGATATAAAACCCTCCGACAGGACAAAGACATTAACTATCGCTTTCCAAGAGTCATTCTTGTTCGCTGATACGGTGAAAGAAAATATCCTTCTGGGCAGGCAATTCACAGATCGTGAATTGCAAGAGGCAATAGAGATCGCTCAGGCTAACGATTTCATCTCACATCTTCCTGATGGACTAGATACGCAACTAGGAGAGCGAGGCGTCACACTATCAGGTGGGCAACGTCAACGTGTCACTTTGGCGCGAGCACTGATAGGTAATCCACAAATCATTTTCTTAGATGATTCAACCTCCTCAGTTGACCCAGTTATTGAAAAGCGGATCCTAGATGGGCTGAGGACCCGAAAAAATATAAGCCTTGTTATTGTCGCTCACCGTTTATCAACAATAAAACTCGCTGACAGAGTCATCTTTCTTAATAACGGTGTAATTGAGGGAACAGGCTCTCACCAAGAATTGATGCGGTTAGAAGCGTATGCATCGCTTGCAAAGGCATATGAAAAAGCAGGAGTGGACTCATGAGCCAATCCCGCCATTCACGAAGAAATACTAGAGGTGAAATTTCATTTCAAAAGAGCGAAGCGGCCTCATTGAGCGAAGGAGAGAATGAGGAAAAGACTGGCGCTTTGGTAGTTCTGAGGAGGGGATTACAAGTAAGCCCTGAGTTACGGACTGGAGCTGGTCTCACAGTACTTATGGCCTTAATAGTTGCAAGCGGATCTTTAGCTATTCCAGTCTTAATCCAACAGATCTTAGACCAGGGACTTCGCGGAGAAGATGGTCTCCGTTCAAACTTCATTTATATTTCATGTGCAATTGCCTTCTTTATCGTTTCTTTCGTGATTTTCGCCCAACGCGCTACTTATAACCGTCTCGTTAGGGTCGCTGAAACAACTATTCTCGAACTCAGAGTTAGGGTTTTCCGACATCTTCATCGCCTCAGCCTTGCCGACCATCAAGAGTCAAGAAAAGGGATTCTCACAGCAAGAGTAACAAGTGATATTGAAACTCTCTCTCAATTCGCGCAGTGGGGAGCAATCGCTTGGATAGTTGATTCAGTCATAATCGTTGGGACACTCACTGTCATGGCTATATACAGTTGGCAACTGACATTAGTTGTGATTGCAATTTATCTCCCCATCATTCCCATACTGAAAGCAATCCAACAACAACAATTTCTCAAATATAGAGAAGTGCGCGAGGCAGTATCGGAGACACTTGGGCAGGCTTCCGAAGCAGTTACAGCCGCCCCGGTAATTCGCTCATACGGATACCAGAGTTCAATTCGGTCAAAGTTAGAAATGGCTAATCAAAACCAGTACCGGCGCCAAATAAAGGCACATAAATTCTTCGCTTTACTTGCGCCAGTTATGGACACATTCAGTGCTTTATCTATTGCTGGGGTCATAGTCGCCGGGTCTTACCTTGGGCCTGATATGGGGCTCACATCAGGAGAAATGATCGCTTTTGTATTCCTAACAACAATTCTGATCGCACCAATATGGGAGTTGGGGGAAGTCCTCGATCAAACACAGACAGCCTTAGCTGGATGGTGGAAAATACTTTCTGTTCTCGACGTTCCAATAGAAGTTCACGAACCTGAGAGCGGCGAAAAACTGAGACCCGGAGCCGTAGAGATAGAAGCCAGTAATATCAATTTTAGATACCGCACGGGAAGCCAAATTCTCAGTGACGTAAGCATTCGTATACCTGCTGGAACAAACGTTGCTGTCGTTGGAGAAACAGGCTCAGGAAAAACAACGTTCGTAAAGCTACTAGCACGCATAGCTGACCCTACAAACGGGCAGATAACTATCAATGGTGTGCCAATTCACGAAATAGATGCTGAATCACGGCACACATCCATACAAATGGTTCCACAAGACGGGTTTCTCTTTGATCAAACAATAAGAGAAAATGTTGCGTTTGGTAAACCAGATGCAAGTAAAGAAGAAATTCAAACAGCATTTCAGTCTTTAGGTCTCACTGATTGGCTCAATAAACTTCCAGAGGGTATGGACACACAAACAGGTTCAAGAGGTGAAAGAATTTCAGTAGGTGAACGCCAACTCGTTGCACTTGCACGCGCTCAACTAGCAAACCCCGGTCTTCTCATCCTTGATGAAGCAACTAGTGCAGTTGACCCCGAAACAGAAGTCGCGCTCGTCAGTGCCTTAGAGCGTTTATCTCAAGGACGTACAACAATATCGGTTGCTCACCGTTTGAGCACGGCAGAAAAAGCAGACCTTATAATCGTTTTTGATCAGGGGAAAATTGTTGAAACAGGGACCCATCAAGAACTATCAACACAAAACGGAATTTATGCAGACTTGCACAATACGTGGATGGGTAATACCCAAACTATATAGATAAAACTTTCCGCAACTCCTTGAGGATTAGCCAAAGGGTATCAAGTTTTAGGTAGTCTCTTGATGAACTTAAAGAGGTTGATATGAGTAAAACACCTGTACACGTAACCGTAACTGGAGCAGCAGGACAAATTGGCTACGCACTGCTTTTTAGAATCGCAAGCGGGCAAATGCTTGGTGCTGACCAACCAGTAGTCCTTCGTCTATTGGAAATTACCCCAGCGCTAGGGGCTCTGGATGGAGTTCATATGGAACTTGACGACTGTGCCTTTCCGCTGCTTGATGGGGTTGTTAAAACAGATGACGCGAATGTCGCGTTTGCTGAGAGCAATTATGGTCTGTTAGTAGGAGCAATGCCACGAAGAGACGGTATGGAACGAGCTGACCTCTTGGAGGCTAATGGAGGAATTTTCGGCCCACAAGGCAAAGCGATTGCAGAAAATGCTAACGAAAATATTAAGGTTCTCGTAGTCGGAAATCCAGCAAACACAAATGCTTTAATAGCGCAAGCCTCTGCTTCGGGGATAAACCCAAGACAATTTACGGCTATGACACGACTTGACCATAATCGTGCGCAAACTCAAGTTGCTTCGAAGTTGGGTGTTCCAGTCAGTGACGTGAAAAGAATGACAATATGGGGAAATCATTCAGCAACCCAATACCCAGATCTTTTCAATTGTGAAGTTAATGGAAAATCTGTGGCGAACACAATAAACGACCAGCAATGGCTGGAAAATGATTTTATTCCAACCGTGCAACAAAGAGGCGCAGCAATAATTAAGGCCAGAGGAGCCTCATCAGCGGCTTCCGCCGCCAATGCAGCTATCGATCATATGCGTGATTGGACACTCGGAACACCCGAAGGCGATTGGGTATCAATGGCTATCCCATCTGATGGTAGTTACGGTATTCCTGAGGGAATTATTTCCTCTTTCCCAGTCATCTGTAAAGATGGCGATTATGAAATTGTTCAAGGGTTAGGAATTGACGATTTCAGTCGCGGTAGAATTAACACTTCAGCAGATGAACTTGTCTCTGAACGAGAAACAGTTGCCAGCCTAGGACTTATTTAAAAACTACTTTTGCGTGAAGCTCGGGAATGCTTCTATCAATCGCTCTACCGCACCAGACAATCGAAGCAACCCTTTCAGAAAAGCTTCCTCGGTAGTCAACTCCCCTCTGTGAATCAAAACTGCAGTTTCTTTATTCAAACTAAAGACAACATCTGGTGATTCGGCTGCTCCACTAGATGTTTTTGTTGTTGCTCCGATCACACAGTAAAAGCCTTCAATGCTGCCATCAGAATTAGCAACTTCGTATTGGATGGTTAACTCTTCTTCAAGATTTGGCGAAACATATAACAAAAGATTGTTTTGGAGCTCAGACACCCACTCCACTTCATCAATTCCCATATTTAAGATTATCCCTACATCCTGCAAGTCGTATGGCTTCAGGTACCAAATCAATGACAGCAGGAGACTCTCCTATGAATTCACCATCAGCCCATAAACCTAAGCCTGCGGTCTCAATCACAATTCGTTTTCCATCTAACCCTTCAACTTTGGGATGGCTCATATGCGAACCGCTAAACACTCTCCTAAAGAAACGCAATAATTCAAAAGGTCCTACCTTCGATACAAGGGTTAA
Organism: Candidatus Neomicrothrix sp. UBA825; assembly: GCA_002295705.1. GTDB lineage: Bacteria > Actinomycetota > Acidimicrobiia > Acidimicrobiales > UBA8592 > UBA8592. The sequence continues at coordinate 34,991 of DBHP01000048.1, forward strand.
ATTAGCGATCCCATCAAACGGGTTTGCCGTAGGTGCAATTTTCATTCCACCTCCAAAATCGCTGGTATTGGCAATATTCCACAATGAAATTTCACGTTCAAAGGGAATGTCATCTATTGAAAAATTCACAAATTGACTAGATAGCGAACGCAGAGATGCCAAGGTTGAAACTGTATATCGACTCGGACCAGTCGGCCATCGCATTCCTTCAGCACGCACATTCACATCACTGGAAAAACCAAAAGTCATAACAGACGCAACCCACCGGTCATTCACTTTTAATAAATCAATCGAGATGGGCTCTTCTAATGATGCCGTAACTGCTTTTTCAATACCTTTAGGAATTGCTAATGCTCTGCAAAAATCATTACCCGTCCCTATTGGGATAATTCCCAATACGGTCTCCGTTGTTGCAATCGATTGGATGGCGTGGTGAATAATCCCATCACCACCAGCCACAATTATCCTCTCCGCACCCTGATCAACAAGTTGCTGTAAATTATGCTTTACTTCCTCTAGTGTTTCACCAGGTACGAGTGCATAGTCAACATCCGACTCTTCTAGATAGCGGAAGATCAAACTCGCAGCTTTTGCCCCTTTCCCACGTCTTGCTAACTGGTTAATCAATAAGTGAATCACTAATCACTCCGACTTAGATTCCAAATAAAAATTACAATAATGAAACCAGTCAGTCCAAATACTACCGGCCATACGAGAGTTCCAAAAGAGTCAGGCCATGCAAGCGCTGAACCCTCAACGACTTCATTTTCTTCTCCGCTGATAACTCCCACACCATTGGGCCACGGCCAGATTACGCGAAGGCTTCCAATCATAAGTCCAATGAGAAGAGCTAAAACAGAATCACGATAATTTCTTAAAATCCAATTTAATAACCGCGCAGATAAACTCAGCGACAAGACTGCTCCAAGACCGAAAACCAAAAGTTTTCCTACTAATCGCTCATTCACAGCTTCTATCAAAGACCCATACATACCAATCATCAGTAGAAAAAATGACCCTGATATTCCCGGAAGTATCATCGCACTAATCGCAATCGCGCCGGAAAAGAAAAAAACTAATAAGCTTGGCTCTTGCACCGGGCCTGCACGAACTCCAAGTAAGACGAACACTCCAATTCCCGTCGCAACACCCAATACAACGCGAGAAGGATTCCAAGTATCCACCATGAATCCGGCAACAACAACTGATGCTAAAACAAGTCCGAAAAATAATCCCGCTATCGAAGTCGGGTGATTCTCAAGGAGGCGTTCAATGATTTGAGCTAATGAAACGAAAGCAATAATGATTCCAGATAAGAGAGACAACAAAAAATGCCACTCTATAAATAGGAAAGACCGCTTCATCTCGACCCTATCAATTCGCATTATCGAGATAACCAAGTCTGTGCAGTGCTGGATATTTTGGAGAAGGCGCTCGTAAATTCCTAGCAATAGAGCTATTGTCCCACCTGATACACCAGGGACAGCATCTGCTGCACCCATGAAAGAACCACGTAACACGTTACGCAATATCTCCCTAAATGCAGATTTCTTTTCAATCATGGCCACCCATCAAGATGATAGAACCCAATACAGTTTTGGAGAGATATAGCAGTGCCTTTCTGCTTCATTCTCAAATAAGACATGAATTTAATGAAAGTCTGACTTTCTAGCTATTGTGATATTGGAGTTTCTATGTTGCGAAGCAATTCAAGTGAAGATATGAGTAAAGGCGACGAATACCTTTTGAACCTTTTTCTCACCGATGAGGGAATAGCTGACCCTGCTATTTGGTATAAAAAGCTAAGAGATGAATCACCAGTTTTTAGAAGTTCTTCAGGAGCGATCTTCCTTTCACGTTATGAGGATTGCAGGATCGTTTTTCGCGATAACCGACTAGGGAAAGATACTCGAGATGGTCCAGGAGGTACTGCTTTACCAAGAGAAGAATCTGAAGAAATCCGAGCCTATCGGGAACAAATTAGCGCAAATAGAGGTGACTCTTCCCCATCTATGCTTTTTCTTAACCCTCCTGATCATACTCGGCTCCGAGGATTAGTAAGCAGGGCCTTTACTCCACGACGCGTTGAATCAATGCGTGAAAGTATTCAAGAACTTACTGAAGACTGTCTTGACAATCTTGCAGACGTTGGTGAGGGAGACGCAATGGAAATTCTTGGTTTCCTTCCAGTCAATGTCATAGGTGAACTAGTCGGAGTGCCACGTTCAGATTGGGAATACTTCAGACCTTTAGTCACCGCGGGTGTTGCATCTCTTGAGGCAGCACCTTCTTTGGAAGAACTCAAAGCATCTACAGCGGCTTTTACAGAAATGGGAGAATATTTCACCACACTCCTTCAGGAACGCAAATCAGACCCAAAGGACGACCTTATGTCAGCCCTCATAGCGGTAGAGGAAAGTGGTGATCGTATCTCAGAAGCCGAGGTCGTAAGTACAGTGATTCTTTTATTTGCCGCAGGTATGGAAACAACACAAAACCTTATCGGAAATGGATTAGGTGCTCTTTTCGCACACCCAGATCAAATGGACTTGTTATGGAATAACCAGGAATATGTTGAATCTGCGGTTGACGAGATGCTTCGTTGGGATAGCCCTGTGCAATTGGACGGTCGAACAGCTCTAGAAGATGCCGAAATACCCGATCTAAAACTACCAAAAGGAAGCCAAATCGTTACTCTCATTGGTGCAGCTAACCGTGATCCAGCAAGATTCACTAATCCAGATGATTTCCAAATCCAGCGAAATGAGGGTCAACCGCTCAGTTTTGCTTCAGGTATTCATTATTGTTTAGGGGCTAATCTTGCTCGGACAGAGGGCCAAGAAATGTTTAATGGTTTAATCAGACGGTTTAAAACCATTGAACAAGCTGGAAATTTAAAACAACGTGGACGACTCACACTGCGAGGTTACGAGGCAGTCCCAGTGAAAGTAACATCGCGATGAATAATTCAGAAGAGTTATGGGACAAACGTTACAGCGATAATCCGCTTCTGAACCCTCCCTCGGAGTTTCTCGAAGTATTTGAACAATATCTGCCAACTCACGGGACCTGTATAGATATAGCGGGAGGGAATGGAAGAAATGCTCTTTGGTTTGCTAAGAAAGGCTACTCAACGTCTGTCATTGATATCAGTTCAGTTGCCCTTAATCAGGCAGCAAAGAGCGCTCAATCTCAAAACGTGGAACTTGAATGTATCCACTGGGATATCGAGAAGCACCTTCTTCCTCCAGAACGAAAATGGGATATAGCGCTCCTTACCCTTTTCCTAAATAGAGGGATTTTGCAAACAGCGAACGAGTATCTAGCTCCACAAGGAGTACTCTTGTTCGCTCAACCCACCGAGAAAAACTTAGAACGACACCAACATCCAAGCGAGCGCTTCCTGCTTGGCTCTTCAGAAATATTTGAAATAAGCGAGAGTCTTTCCAGTATGGAAATCCTTCATGTAGATGAGGGATGGCGAGAATCCGGAAGACACGAAGCGTGGCTTGTTTGTAAGAAAATGATTTAAACGCTTCGGTCCACTTGCGCTTATGGAATCTCTTTACTAATTGTAGAGATAGCTAATTCAACGAATTGGAGATGCATGAACGGACAAATGGTTAATTTCCCCGTAAATGGCACGAATGCTGCTGGCTATCTTGCTGAAGCTAAGTCAGGTCAAGGTACTGGCGTTTTGGTTTTGCAGGAGTGGTGGGGTTTGGTTCCTCAAATTAAAGGAATCTGTGACCGACTTGCAGATCAAGGGTTCACTGCTCTTGCTCCAGATTTGTATCATGGTGAATTTGCACAACACACTGAAATGGATAAGGCAGGCGAGCTTATGACAACGTTGCCTCCTGAAAGGGCAGCTCGCGATATGTCAGCTGCTATTGACTATCTTTTGTCACATGATTCGTGTTCAAGTGAGCAGGCAGGTGTAATCGGCTTTTGTATGGGCGGTATGTTGACGTTACTGATAACAGCTCAAGAGGGAAACCGAGTGGCAGTCGCAGCCCCTTACTATGGTGCACCCCTTGGCGATCCATCGGTGAATTGGGACGGCCTTACTGCGAAA
>DBHP01000025.1:0-160 GCA_002295705.1 Candidatus Neomicrothrix sp. UBA825
CTAACTGATGTCCTTGGGCTCAGCTGGGCTGAAGCTCATCACGAAGCCGGTAAATGGGAACACGTGGTATCTCCGAGAGTTGAGGCCGCTTTTTTAAAGTTGCTTGAGGATCCAACAACATGTCCCCATGGCAATCCAATACCTGGATCTGATTACCAAA
>DBHP01000025.1:497-3984 GCA_002295705.1 Candidatus Neomicrothrix sp. UBA825
CCCGAAGGCACATCTGCTCTTGCTGAGATAACTGTCGGGAACGAATTCATTATTGAGCGAATACCTGAGGAGTTGGAGTTTCAACCGGGTCTTCTTGAATTTCTGGAGGAATCAAACCTCATTCCTGGCGAAAACGGTACCGTTACTGCTGTTTCCCCTGACGGGACAACTACGGTTGACGTGAAAGGAAGACAAGTAGGTGTAGGTGCGTTTGCTTCTCAACGTATTCTTGTCTGTACTCCCTAATCGCAAGCAAGTTTTCTTTATGAGTTTTGTGTGCGTCGCCTGTCAGTTTGATGGTTAGGTGCACCGCACGCGTTTCCAGATTCTAATGAACTAGAAATCTCATTGATCAGACAGGCACTATAGCCAATTAGAGTTAACTCGTTCAATGTGCCATCGGAAACGTTTTCTTCTACGGATATTTGAACCGTAGTTACTCCTAAGAGTGAGTCAGGAGTAATTGTTGCATCTACCGGAATAGAACAGATGCCATCGATGTCAGCATGGTCTAGTGATTCATACACAACTTCCGGTCGCAAGGTAGTGCTGAACCATCTTGACATTCCCCTGCTCTGCAGACTCCTGTAAATTCCTACGCCAAGGTCGCTAGCAGCTCCATGAATTTCAAATTCCTTTATCCACTTAGTGAAGTCAGGCCTACTTGGGCATGCACTCGAAGCAATCAGTTTTCGCATTTCACATATCGTAAAATCAGCGCTTGGATGATTTCCTACAAGATAATCAACATCGTCGTGACTGCGAAGAATAAGTTCTGCGCCTGGGATTAAGTGTGCCAGCGCTGTTGATAGACGAAGCTGTTCGAATTTGTCCCCCATGGAAATCCTCACCTTAAAGATAGAAACTGTGCGGCCGCACAGCCAGCCGCACAGTTTCTAGATCTTTTTTTGCTTTTGTTATATGTAGATGTGGACGCAGGTCTCCATCTGGGGAAGTTGTTAAGCGATGTTTACCGTAATCCACATCTTCATATTAGGTATACCTAACACTTTTTGCAAGTCGTACCTGCTATATTTTTAAAAATTAATCTTCAACAATATTTTGCTTAAAGCGCTCAACTGAATCTTTCCAACGACCGAAATTCAAATCCGTTTCTGCACCAATAGATTCTGCTAAGTCCCATCCCATACCAAGTGTGTGGTGAAGATTATCCGGCACAAGAAATCCTTGTCGACCAAATGGAATGAGATTCCCGAGTGTTTGACCCCATTCAAGAAGTGTCTCTCGGTCTTCCATTGTTGCACGTTCAAAAACAGGATAAACCGACGGAAGTCTTCTAGTTTTCGTTTCAACATGTCTGGCAGATGGTAAACCTAACTTGACTAAATCTGCCATAACTAATTCTCCAATTTGTTGGTCAGAACTATTCCACACATCATCATCACACCAACATGGAATTTCTGCGCAGAGTACTGTTACTCCCTCTGGATCAGTGCCATCTCTGTAATTTTTTGGTTCGGAGAGCCGTGCTATATTCGTTTCCTTGCTTGGCAAGTAGTGAGCGTCATATTCTGTGTATCGATCCTGATCAAGTACAAGATATGCCAGTACCATGCCCCTTACCCGTAAGGAAGACGCAGCTGCCATTACTGCTTGTGGTGGCTTTGGATCAACGATGTCGGTGACTTTCGTAAGGGGAGCAGTAGACCAGACATGTCTAGCCGTAAGACTATTCCCTCCGGCAACTATTTGGATTGACTCGCTTTCAGCGTGAATATGTGTAACTGGAGAGTTTGTATGTATTTCTCCTCCGCTATCGGTAACTGCATTAGCGATAGCTTCAACAATCTGGCCATATCCCCTTTTAGGGTAAAGGAACGTTCGCCCAGTAGGAGTTGAAGACCTAATTAAGCGTTTAATGATCGCCAGTGGGGATGAAGCGGAAACACGCCTTCGGGCTTGTTCGCCATCTAACTGATTAGCTGGAATACCCCAAAGCTTTTCTGCATACGGGCCGTAGAACTCTGAAGCAACTGTTTTCCCTAGACGATTAGTAACCTCGTCATCGAATGTAAGATCGGATCGTTTTGTAAATGGGCGCTGGAGAATATCCAATCCTGAGTTAAATGAGAACGACAGTGGAAGGTGACGAATCATGTTCGTTGTTCGTAATGGGAAGGAAACCCATCTGTCATATAACCGAATTCGACCGTTGCGTTCTCTTGTCTGAAGATCATCGCCAAGAAGTGATGAGATTCTATTTAGAAGGTGAGGTGGAGTGGATGGGTGCAGGCGATGCGATCCAAAGTCAACGCGTAATCCGGCAATTTCAAAACTTCCTGACATTCCTCCGACCGTTGGAGCAGATTCAAAAACTTTTACCTCGTGCCCTAGTTCCACAGCTCTCCAGGCAGCCATCAACCCAGCAGGGCCTGACCCGATAATTGCTATCTCAGCCATGTAAGTATTCCAAATAAACCCATGGGTTGTCGTCTTCCTATTCAGTATGTAAAGTGAGCCTAATTAGTTGCGTAAACTGCGCCTGAATAACTCTACATTAATCTTTTAAACAAATGACACGTGCAATCATCACCGGTGTAGCCGGCTTTATAGGGTCCCATTTATCAGAGGAGCTTCTGCGAAGAGGACACAAGGTTATTGGTATCGATAATTTTGACCCATGGTATGATCCTGACAGTAAACACAGAAATCTGAGTCGATCTCTGAGCAATAAATCTTTTGAGCTTATCGAAAGTGATATCAGGACATTTGACTTTTCATCATTGCTACAAAGCAACGATACTGTTTTTCATTTGGCAGCTCGCCCTGGTGTTCAGGATTCTTGGGGGAATGGTTTTCTAAATAATGTGGAAATTAATATCTATGGGACACAGCGAATATTTGAAGCCGCACTATCGGCAAACGTAAAAAAGGTGGCTTTTGCGTCTAGCTCGTCAATTTATGGATCGACAGCTACGGGAGAAGGAAGAAGAATCCAACCGATAAGTCCGTACGGTGTTTCGAAAGCTGCATGTGAGCAACTTGCTACTGTTTATTACGAAAGAGGTTTATCTCTGGTCCCTCTTCGGTATTTCACAGTATATGGTCCCCGCCAGAGACCAGACATGGCTATGAATAGACTATTTCGTGCTTCTTTACCGGGTTCATACAGGTTTCCTCTTCGCGGCGATGGAACACAATCAAGAGAGTTTACTTTCGTTGAAGATGTTGTTGAAGCGACTATACGGGCTGGATTACAACTTGATGACTCCCGATTGGAACCTCTTGATATAGGGGGCGGAGTGTCTGCGTCACTTAATGAGGTAATCAATATGGTTCAGGAGATCACAGATTCAAAGACGCGTATAGATAATTTCCCTCTGCCTCCAGGAGACCCTAAAGTAACCACTGCCTCAAGTACTATCGTAAAGAATCTGCTTGGCTGGGAAGCGACGACTCCACTTATGGATGGGCTCAAAAAGCAGCACCTTTCACTGACCCAAGAACTGGTTTCAACGCTTTAAGA
>DBHP01000025.1:4370-5058 GCA_002295705.1 Candidatus Neomicrothrix sp. UBA825
CCTTGAATTCTCAATGTTTGCGTGCGAGTCGCATAGCGTATAAATGGTCGCTTTTGGGGAACCTTCGTCTCTCTGATAATTGTAAGGATGGTGGCAACTGCAATCCCCGTTAGCCATATACCGTTTGACAAAAGTGCGGATTGATCAAAGTCAGTGAAATCAGGGAGCACATCTGCAAGTGCTTGGTATATCGGATAGCTAGTCTCGTAGAAGTCAACAACAAGGGTTCTCCGGTCTGTTGTTGCTTCAAATGCTAGCCAAAGCCAAGCAGTGACTCCTGAGATCCCTCCCAGATAAATAAACCATCTCCAAACCTTGAATTTTTCTGCCAGTATCGCCATAGCAATAATTGCAGTTGGCAAAATCACTACAAGTTGTCTGCCTGGCCACCACCACCCGTGCATAGTTAATGCAACCCAGGTAGCTACAGACCATCCAACAACAGCACAGAGGAGTAGAGGGAACGTTTCTTTAAAACGCTCCTTTACAGTGAAAGCGAATGCGGGAATGAGTGCAAAAAATGCTGGAGCCCAAGGAATTAAACCAAACTGTTGATCTAAAAGCAGGCCGGATAATCGTCGTGTTCTAGCCGCTAGATTTGGGCTTCGTCCGACAACTTCAAATTCGCCGTTAACGAAATGATCTCCAGAAGCGTAAACAGTCCATCCCCCATAAATACGTTTATGAA
>DBHP01000104.1:0-2856 GCA_002295705.1 Candidatus Neomicrothrix sp. UBA825
TTTGGAAAGTTAATTGATGCAAAACCCTGAATCTATACTGAGGAACGCTATTGTTTCCCTTATAGGAGGTTTCTATGATTTTCCATGTTTACCATTCCCACAATGAGCTCACATGCCCTATTAACGACACAGATTTATTTCTGAGTTCCTTTGGATCCGTCGTTGACTCTCTTGAGGCTAACAATGTCGAAGTTATCGGTGCGTGGATTGATGGACCAGGGCACAAATCGTTCTATATCATCGACGCTGACTCAGCAGATGATATCCACAATGGACTTCACCCGATTATTGCGAGAGGCACTGCAGTCATAACCCCTGTTGCAGATCTACAGGAACGCTCCCGAGAGGTAGCAGAAGGCCAGTAAAACATGTCACCGTCAGTTACTTCTGCGACGAATAGAGAGATGACATGAATGTCGGAATTCTGACTGGCGGTGGAGACTGCCCCGGACTGAACGCTGTTATTCGCGCTGTAGTTCGTAAAGCAGAAAGACATTACGGGACGACGGTATTTGGTTTCCATGATGGCTGGAGAGGAATCCTCGATGAACGATATGAAGAACTAACCGTTGAGCGCATGCGTGGCACTCTCCCTCGAGGTGGAACGATTCTCGGAACCACACGCGACCACCCTTATATGCTTGAAGGAGGCACCGACATTGTCAAAGATGTTTGCAACAAGCTAGATATTGATTCGGTAATAGTTGTTGGCGGTGAGGGAACTTTGTCGTGCGCATTAGAACTCCAAAATGATGACGTTGTTAATGTCATAGGGGTCCCTAAGACCATAGATAACGATATAGGCGGAACAGAAATGACATTCGGCTTCTCAACGGCTGTCGACATTGCAACTGAGGCAATTGACCGGCTTCATACAACCGCTGAGTCACATGACCGCATAATGATCGCCGAAGTAATGGGCCGCCATGTTGGCCACATAGCCGCATGGGCAGGAATGGCTGGCGGAGCGACACTAGTCCTTATCCCTGAAGAAAAGTTCAACATTGATAGTGTTGCTGAGTCTCTCATACGACGGCATAATGCTGGCCGGTATGCCTCAATTGTTGTTGTAGCCGAGGGTGCCCTACCTGAAGAAGGAACAATAGAACTACGTGAACCCGGATTAGATCAATATGGGCATAAGAGACTAGGGGGAATCTCAAATGTTATCGCAGAAGAAATCGAGAGCAGAACCGGCTTTGAAACACGTGTAACAGTGTTAGGACATGTTCAACGTGGCGGTTCACCAAACCCATTTGATCGGGTCCTAGGAACTCGGTTAGGAGTAGCCGCGATTGATGCAGCGCAGAACAAAGAGTACGGGAAAATGGTTGCATTACAGAATGGGAGCATCGTAACTATTGCTCTCGAAGAAGCTGTCGGTTCGCTGAAGGTAGTCAGCCCTGACTTTTGGGATGCGGCAAAGAATTTCTTCGCGTGAGGCTAAATAGCTTCGAAATCCCCAAATTGTGAAACTAAGCTTACGATATCTAATGGCTGGTCACCAGATTGCAACTCAAGTGTGAATAGGACTTGTATTGGGAACACGCTGTTATCAACTTGTGCAAGCAATATAGATTCAGTGCGTTTACCAGCATCTATCAGTACCTGCACTAATCCCTCTTCCTCGCTGACATAAATCACATCACCGACGTCATGGCTCACATCAAGAATCAAATCGAAGGGATCAGCACTATCAGAAAAGCGCACAACACTTTTCGCATCCGGCTCTTCTAGCAAGGGTGATTCCTCAACAGGAATGGGCTTTTTCCCATTATTAGTGACTGCCACCAAGGTCGCATAAGCCTCATTGAGGGAAATAACGAGGTTGTTATTGACTTTACTTGCGTTGATATCTGGATGCACTGAGCGAACGCTATCTCTGTAAGAAGTCCGTATTTCGTCCCATGTTGCATCTCGTCCGACTTCTAGAACCTTGAGAGCTTCATCTACGGTTGGTCTTTTCATGTATAAACCTCAATAGCTCCGTTAATGTTATCTGTAGTTCTCGGCAAGTTCGGTATTTGGATTTCCAGCTATCCGTGTATGCCACATCCGTCTAGGTTTGGACATATCGTACGGTGTCACTCTATGCATGAGACGCCTGTTGTCCCAGACAACGGCATCTCCTTCACGCCATTGGTGAAAATATGTTCTTGACTCAGCGCAAGCGAATTGGTTAAGCCCATCCATGAATTCTTCTGATTCTTCTGAGCTCATTTCGGTGACGTTGTGTGCATGACGCCCTATCAATAAATTTGGGCGTTTCGTAACTGGATGAATTTTAACTAACGGACGAAGGCATGCTTCCCCATCATGGAAACCATATGCGTTATAGGTGCCATCATCATTTTGTTCATTGGGTAAATAACCATCACGCCCTTGGCTGTAGTAATACGAGTGGTACGCAGATAGAGTTTGAACCTTTTCTTGCATTCCTATATCCAATGCTTCGTAGGCGGCTCGCATGTCTGCCCACCCTGTCAGACCACCTTTATCGGGGACAATATCTGCACTGAACACAGCTCCTAGAGCCTGAATAGGCATGTAGGTGCTGTCGTGGTGCCAGCCTTCGTTACCGCGTATAACTTTTACGACATCGTCATCTGGGTCTTCATGAATGAAGCCACTTTTGCCTACGTTACTTATCGCTATTCGAGGGAATTCGAGTTCCCCGAACATTAAAGCAAAGTCATCTTGACCTTGTTTTGATAAATGGGCTTCGGGGAAAATCAGAAGTGCACGCTCATTCCATAGGGATCGGATGCTTTTAGACTGTTCTGTAGTCAGATTTTCTAAATCAATCTCTGAGATAATGCTTCCAAATTGAGCATCTGTTAGGTGTCTGACTTTCAT
>DBHP01000104.1:3267-5523 GCA_002295705.1 Candidatus Neomicrothrix sp. UBA825
GTGCAGTCCCCTATTACCAATGAATATGGTTGATCACGAACGCATAGAACGAGCAGTTACTGAAATCCTGCATGCTATTGGCGAGGATCCCAAACGCGATGGCCTCCTTGATACGCCTGCACGTGTCGCCCGCATGTACGCCGAAGTGTGCAGCGGCTTGTCAGAAGACCCTTCGCATCACTTAGAAAAGACTTTTGACGTTGGGCATGACCACGATGAGTTGATCCTTGTCAAAAATATTCCTCTGTACTCACTATGCGAACACCACCTCCTTCCGTTCATTGGAGAAGCGCATGTGGGATACATACCAAGTTCAAATGGAAGGATCACTGGCCTTTCTAAACTCGCTCGCATAGTTGATGGCTATGCTAAACGACCTCAAGTTCAGGAGCGTTTAACAACCGAAGTCGCCGATTCACTTCAAAGAATTTTAGAACCTCGGGGCGTAATTGTTGTTGTGGAGGCAGAGCATTTGTGCATGTCCATGCGTGGCGTGCAAAAGCCGGGCTCAAGCACAGTAACAAGCGCAGTCCATGGAGTATTTCGCGAAGATATGTCATCCCGGATGGAAGCACTCCGAATGATTGGTAAGTCCTGATACTGATTCACCTGAGACCCATGAGGATAAATCTATGCGCAGAGATGAACTAATAGCGGTTACGGGCTCAACTGGTTACGTTGGCGGTCGACTAGTTCCTAGGTTACTAGAGTCCGGCTATCGCGTCCGATGCGTTACAAGATCAAGAGAATCACTGGCTAACCGTTCGTGGTCAGGTCAAGTAGAAATTGTTGAAGCTGATCTACAAAATAAAGAGCAAACATTAACTGCTTTAGCAGATGCCGATCGTGCCTTCTACCTTGTTCATTCAATGACAGCTCAACGAAATTTCGCAGAAGCTGAAGAGAATATGGCTAGCGTTTTCGCAGAAGCCGCCCACCAAAGTGAACTCAAACAAGTCGTTTATCTCGGCGGACTTGGAGAAGATAACTTGGCCAAGTCTCTGCATCTGCAAAGCCGTCAAAATGTTGGAAAAATACTAGCAGCGGGACCTACCCCAGTTACTGAGTTACGAGCAGCTGTGATTATCGGATCCGGTAGCGCGTCATTCGAAATGCTTCGATCTCTCGTCGAAGTTCTTCCTGTCATGGTGGTCCCACGCTGGGTCACGAAAACAAAATGTCAACCAATATCAATTGGGGATGTCTTGAAGAATCTTCTTGACGTTCTTGATACCGATTCACCTCAAAGCAACATCCTTGAAATAGGAGGGCCGGAGGTGGTCACCTACCGGGAAATGATGCACGCCTACACCAACGTCGCTGGCCTTCGAAGAAGGGTAATTCTCCCCGTTCCTGTTCTTACGCCACGCCTTTCCTCTCATTGGGTCAACTTGGTTAGCCCACTCCCTTTTACATTAGCGCGAGCTCTGATTGATTCATTGACCACAGATGTCGTAGTACAAAACAAAGATACAGAAACCAACACGCTTTCAAATCGGGATAGCCTTGAGGCAGCTATCGGGAAAGCTCTTGCAAGAATTAAAGAGTTAGAGATACCCACTCGATGGTCTGATACCAGTAGTTTCAAAGACCCAGCTATCCCTGAATCTTCAGACCCTGTTTGGTCAGGCGGAAAAATACTCGTCGATAGAAGAGAAACAACAACTCGAGCATCCGAAGAATCTCTGATGCGAACGATCTGTTCTGTAGGTGGAAATAACGGGTGGTTTGCGTTTAATTGGCTATGGGCAATACGCGGCTTTGTTGACAAACTGTTAGGTGGCGTAGGGCTTCGAAGAGGAAGACGACATCCAACAGATTTACGAGTCGGCGATACGGTCGATTTCTTTAAAGTCACCTCAATAAATGAGAACCGATTACAGCTCCTAGCCGAAATGAAAGTCCCTGGTCATGCATGGCTTGAATGGAATGTTAAACGATTAGACAATGGTTATTCATTAGTGACTCAACAGGCCCTATTTGTTCCGAGAGGAGTCCTTGGCAGAGCCTATTGGTATGCGCTTCTCCCAGCGCATGTCATCATCTTTTCCCGCATGCTTAACAACTTGATTCAAAGGACAGAGTCAAATACTAAAGACTTTCAATAATCGTTCCGGTACCCAATCCCCCACCACAACACATGCTTACTAGACCAAACTTTCCTCCTGAGCGTTGAAGTTCATGCACAGTTTTCGTGATCAAGAGAGGCCCAGTTGACCCCAATGCATGACCTATCGCAATTGCCCCACCATTAGG
>DBHP01000080.1 GCA_002295705.1 Candidatus Neomicrothrix sp. UBA825
ACGGATAGTGCAGTTTTTGCAAACTCGTGGTGGAGTGTCTCGCTCAAAGCTACAACACCTCGTTTAGCAACGTTATATGAAGCGATTCCGGGGAATGCAAGTAAGCCTGCCGTTGATGCAGTGTTCATAATGTGACCCGGTTCTCCACTTGCCAACATGCGTGGGACGAAAGATTGTACCCCATAGATGACGCCCATAAGATCAATGCTCAGGACCCAATCCCAATCATCTGGCGCTTCCCAGGCTTTATGACGAGAAACCACGCCTGCATTATTTGCAAGAAAATGAACATTCCCGAAATGTTCATAAGCCGTTATTGCCAGAGCCTCAACTTGGGCTTTATCGGAAACATCGCATTGGACTCCTAGCACGTCAGCCCCTGAGGAGCGAAGAGATTCGCATGCCCTCTCTAAAGCAGTGGTTTCAATGTCAGCAAGAACGATTTTCATGCCTTGGGTAGCTAATTTCGAAGCTAAACCTAACCCGATGCCGCTTGCGCCACCTGTTATGACAGCAACACGTTCATTAAAGTCAAACATTAATTATCCTTTTGGGTTCCGACTAAGAGGTCCTTGAATGGTACTCCTTTATCAACGCTCGGCTCGCGGGGCAGGCCTAGCACCCGATCGCCAATGATATTCTTTTGAATTTCATCGGTTCCACCTGCTATACCGGCTTGAAAACTCCCAAGCGATAGACGTCCCCACCATTGCCCTCTGTCTCCTTCTGTCCATGCATCTGCTTCCATACCGACAACATCATTGATGAGAGATCTCACATCTCGCAGGATCTTGGAACCATGAAGTTTCCCAAGTGACCCTCCGGGCCCTGGTGTCTTTCCTGCTTTCAGGTCTGCTCTTGTGCGCATGGATACAAGGCTCTTTGCTGTTTCTTCGCAGTAGAGTTTCATTAATTTCTGTCGCAAGACTGGGTCAGCGATTGTCCCGCTTTTCTGAGCGTATTCAATGAGGCGTTTTGCATGTGGTGTAGTGATTCCGCCAGTAGAGCCAGTTCCGATAGCAACTCGTTCGTACATCAACATTGATGTCGCTAATCTCCACCCTTCGTGAAGCGGACCAAGAAGATTATCTTTGGGTATTCGTAGATCCGAAAAGAACACCTCATTGAAATGCATTCCACCATCAATTTGGTGAATCGGGCGGATTTCAACTGCCGGGTCCCTCATGTCCACAATAAACATCGATATGCCCGCATGTTTCACTACCTCAGGATTAGTTCTGGCTATCAAAACCCCATAGTCACAGACGTGTGCAAGCGTGGTCCAGACTTTTTGACCGTTAATAATCCATTCGTCACCGTCAAGTTCAGCTTTCGTTTGCAAGCTCGCTACATCAGATCCAGCACCAGGTTCTGAGAACATTTGGCACCACACAGTTCTGGCAGAAATATTGTCCGAGAGATACTTTTCCTTTTGTTCCTCTGAACCAAATTCATTCAGCATAGGAAGGCACATCCCATGACTAATAGTTAACTGCGTTGTCATTTCGGGGTAGTTGCTATAGACCTCTCGCCAGATCGTCTCATGCTCCTTGGTAAGCCCAGCGCCACCGTATTTCTTGGGATATGTCAATCCGGCAAGTCCGGCTTCAGCCAGTTTCCCTTGAAATACCTTATTTAAGGCAATTGTTTCTTTGTCGCGTGGATCAGGCGCACTTAGATGAATACCTGTTGCATGTTCATCGAGAAACGTTCTGCATCGTAACTTAAACTCCTCGCGTTCCTCGTTTGTGAGGGTATCACTTCCCATTAGATCTCCTTGATAAGCAAACTCTTAACATAAAGACGGTAGCATTATCTGCTGATACTCAGGTAATCCAACTGCCCTGAGTTTAAAACAGAAGGTTAATCCGGACGATGTCAATAGAAGCAATACGTGAAGAGGCACTTCGAAGGCGAACCTTTGCAATCATTAGTCACCCAGACGCCGGTAAAACCACTTTGACAGAAAAATTTCTCCTGTACTCCGGACAATTAACGGAAGCTGGTTCAGTGAAAGCAAAAAGAGGGGGGAAATCTGCACGCTCTGATTGGATGACTATGGAGCAGGATAGAGGAATTTCCATAGCATCTACAGTTCTGCAATTTAACTATCAGGGAACGATCGTTAACCTTCTTGACACTCCGGGGCACAGAGACTTCTCTGAGGACACCTACCGGGTGCTTTCAGCTGTTGACGCTGCGATTATGGTTCTCGACGCAGCAAAGGGCATTGAAGCACAAACTCTTAAGCTTTTCGAGGTATGCCGAGCCCGCAACATGCCGATCATTACATTTATCAACAAGTGGGACCGGCCGAGCCTTGACCCATTGGAGCTGATAGACCAAATCGAACAAGCAATTGGTGTCCAAACCACCCCCATGACATGGCCTGTTGGTCCGGGCGGCGAATTTGAGGGCGTTATCAACAGACAAAACAAACAATTTATTCGGTTTACGCGAACAAGCAGGGGGGCAACTGAAGCGATTGAAGAAACTCTTGACCTCAATGAAATCAATCAGATAGAAAGTGTCTACCTACAAAATGCACTTGAAGAAGTTGAATTATTAGATGAAATAGGGGCAACGCATGACCAAGAGCTTTTTTTAGCCGGTGAAACAAGCCCACTATTTGTAGGTTCTGCTCTAACAAATTTCGGAGTCCGTCATCTCCTTGATGCAGTAGTCAACTTCGCTCCCTCCCCATCGGATCGTGAAACCGATAGTGGGGCTCTGCGAGATATTGATTCCCCATTCTCAGCCTTTGTATTTAAAGTACAGGCGAATATGGATCCATCGCATAGAGACCGGGTTGCGTTCATGCGGATCAATTCTGGGTATTTTGAGCGAGGCATGCAAGTGACCCATCAGAGACTACAGAAACCATTTAGTACTAAATTCGCAACAACGATGTTCGGTTCTGACCGAGATACGGCAGACGAAGGTTACCCTGGAGATGTTCTTGGTCTCGTCAATGCCAGTGACCTTCGAATAGGAGACACGTTGTACGTTGGCGAACCAGTAACGTTTCCGGCGATCCCAAGGTTTGAGCCTGAACTCTTCTGGAGTGCCAGGCCCGTTGATGTCTCAAAAACAAAACAGTTTCGTAAAGGCTTAGATCAATTAGATGAAGAGGGTGTCGTGCAAGTCCTAAGGGATCAGGATGCCCCAACTGCTTCACCCGTTTTAGGGGCTGTAGGGCAAATGCAGTTTGAAGTATTTGCTCACCGACTGGAGAATGAATTTGGCGCAGAAGTAGATATGTCGCCAACTAGTTGGGCAGTAGCGCGTAGAACCGATGGTGTCACTGCTGAAAAGATACGGCAGCTTCGTGGCACGAGAGTTTTAGGCTCACTAGATGGAACACTCTTCGCACTATTCGACTCCTTAGGTCGCTTGACAAGAACAATGAACGATAACCCCGACTGGGTTTTAGAACGAGTAGTAGAAACTGTCGGATGACCGACAGTATTGAGAAAATTATGTTCTAAGCGCGTAGCATAAGGGGATGGAACAGCAGGCACCGGAAATTATCTTTACGGTCCTTCTCGGAGGGACCCTGATCATTTGGATGGGAATACTTTTATTTTCAAAGGCGTCGCTTCGTAAAGAACTTCAAGCCATTACTTTGGAGCTCTCCACAATGATTGCCATGGGAGCAACTCTAGGAAGTCTTTACTTCTCCGAGATTCGAAACTTTGTTCCCTGTGAATACTGTTGGTATCAACGAATTGCAATGTA
The DNA here is from genome assembly GCA_002295705.1 of Candidatus Neomicrothrix sp. UBA825. Lineage (GTDB taxonomy): Bacteria > Actinomycetota > Acidimicrobiia > Acidimicrobiales > UBA8592 > UBA8592. The sequence continues at coordinate 3,739 of DBHP01000080.1, forward strand.
CCCGTTAGCACTAATTTTGCTCATTGCAACGATTCGCCGTGACAAGAATATAATCCCTTATGCACTGACTCTATCGCTAGCAGGATTCGGTATATCTGCATACCATTATCAACTTCAGCTCTTTCCTGATCAAAGCTCTTCATGCGGGCTTGATGCATCATGCACATATCGTTGGATAGAAGTATTTGGATTCGTAACAATTCCATTGTTGGCTCTCACAAGTTTCGCTTTCATCAGTATGATTTTGATAGTGACCCCTCGTCCATGGAAGACAACACAGATATGAATGAAATTGAGGAAGATTTAATAACCTTTGAGCGAAATAGAAATCCAAAGGTTATTCTTGGCTTCTTCTCAATCATAATTTTAATTGCTGCTATTGTCTTGGGAGTTACGTTGTCAGATAGTAACGACAGTTCAACAGATTCTGTTATAAATGAAACGCCTCCCTCACAATCACAGGTAGTTCCTGATGAACAAGATCCAATTGGAATTGAAGCTGACGAGAATGTAGTTCTGACGCCACTGGAGAAGGGAAAGGTTACGATACTGGGCGACCCCATTCCTGTTGATCC
>DBHP01000045.1:0-614 GCA_002295705.1 Candidatus Neomicrothrix sp. UBA825
AAATCGAATACCAGGTCAAATTTCACAGACGGCAACAAGAAATATGCATCATCGCAAGATTTCGTCGCTGCTAACTATGCCAGCCGCACCATGCGTTGGACCGGACCTATCGTCCTCCTCTACCTTTTCTTCCATTTAGCTGATCTAACGTGGGGATGGTTCAGTAAAGACTGGGTTCTAGGAGACCCCTATAACAATATTGTCGTCTCCATGGGCAACATTGGTGTAGCACTCATCTACGTGGTAGCAAACATTGCACTTGCGATACACATCTACCATGGAACTTGGAGTCTTTTCCAAAGCCTTGGAATCAATAGTCCAAAAATTAACAAAGCACGTCGCTCAATCGCCAAGGGGTTAGCAGGAATAATCTTGATCGGGAACCTTAGCTTCCCGATAGCAGTTACCGCCGGGTTAATTGATCAAGATAACTGCGAAGCTCCATGTGGGCTCACAGCATACGAAGCTGAAAAGGAGGCAAAAGAATGATTGGTGAAATTAATTCCAAAATTCCCGAAGGGCCCATTGCAGACAAATGGTCCAGCCACAAATTCGACATGAAACTGGTAAATCCAGCCAATAAGAGGAAGTTCGAAGTTATTGTTGTCGGAACC
>DBHP01000045.1:1030-4685 GCA_002295705.1 Candidatus Neomicrothrix sp. UBA825
AGTATTGCTGCACAAGGTGGAATCAACGGTGCTAAAAACTACCAAAATGATGGAGACTCTGTCTATCGGTTGTTCTACGACACAGTTAAAGGCGGCGACTACAGAAGTCGAGAAGCCAATGTCCATAGACTCGCTGAAGTATCTCTAAATATCATTGACCAGTGCGTAGGACAAGGAGTCCCATTTGCTCGCGAATATGGAGGCCTTCTAGATAATCGTTCCTTTGGTGGGGCTCAGGTAAGTCGAACATTCTATGCTCGAGGCCAAACGGGACAGCAGTTACTTCTTGGTGCTTATTCTGCGCTAATGAGACAAGTTGGGGCCGGCTCTGTTGAAATGCATACGCGAACAGAGATGTTGGACCTTATCGTGCATGATGGAGCTGCACGAGGAATAGTTGTTAGAGACTTAATAACAGGAGACGTACGAAGTCACACAGCACATGCGGTAGTTCTCGCTACAGGTGGATACGGAAATGTGTATTACTTATCCACCAATGCGATGGCTTGTAACGTCACAGCTGGATGGAGAGCTCATCGACGTGGAGCTTTATTCGCGAACCCCTGTTACACACAAATTCACCCTACCTGCATACCAGCGAGTGATGAATTCCAATCAAAACTCACTTTGATGTCGGAATCTTTAAGAAACGATGGGCGAATATGGGTTCCGAAAAGCCATGATGAAGCTCGACTGGTATCGGACATACCTGAAGATCAACGCTACTACTACCTAGAGGAAAAGTACCCCGCATTCGGAAACCTTGTTCCACGGGATGTCGCATCAAGAAACGCTAAAACAGTAGTTGATCAGGGACTTGGCGTAGGGCCACTCAAAAATGGTGTTTACCTAGATTTCGCAGACGCTATTAAGCGAGATGGTGAGGACGCTATTCGCGCACGCTATGGGAACCTTTTCCAAATGTATGAACGAATTACTGGAGAAGACCCGTACCAATCACCAATGAGAATATATCCTGCGACACATTACACTATGGGTGGGCTATGGGTTGATTACGAACTGATGAGTAACGTACCTGGCTTGTTCGTGGTAGGTGAAGCAAACTTTTCAGATCACGGAGCTAACCGACTAGGAGCCTCAGCTTTGATGCAAGGTCTTGCAGATGGGTACTTCGTTCTTCCATACACAATAGGAAATTACCTCGCCCCTCTCTTGGGAGAGAGCACTCTTGACGAAAGTGATCCCGCATGCGCAACTGTGGTAAATGATGTAGCAGAACGCACGCAAAAGTGGCTTTCTGTCAATGGAACCCGCTCTGTGGACTGGTTCCATAGAGAACTAGGCAAGCTAGTTTGGAATTTCATTGGGATGGAAAGAGATAAGAATGGACTGGAAAAGGCTCTATCAGAAATTCCTTCACTACGCGAAGAGTTCGAAAAAGACGTTAGGGTTCTTGGCACCGCCGATAACCTCAATACCTCACTTGAAAAAGTTGGTAGGGTTGCTGATTTCTTTGAGTTAGCTGAACTCAAAGCTAGAGATGCGCTTGAACGCAACGAATCATGTGGTGGTCATTTCCGAACTGAGAGTCAAACGCTTGAAGGCGAAGCATTGCGTGATGATGATAATTATGCCCACGTCGCTGCATGGGAATGGGGAGGAACATCAGATTCTGCTGTACGTCATAAAGAAGAATTAACGTTCGATAATGTCCCGCTGACGCAACGGTCATACAAGTAAGAATTGAGTCTAATAGTGGTAACAAGAAACTCGGTAGCGATAGTCAACGCAAAGGGAGGTACTTTTAAAACTTCAATAGTTGGAAATCTAGCTGTTCTAGCCCAAAAAGAAGGAAAGAAAGTTCTTGTAATAGACCTCGATGTCCAAGCTCAGCAGAGTATGCAACTTGGATATATCGGAAATGGAGTTGAACCCGACAATGGATCTGATTTAGCGAACTGGATAATCAATGGAGGACCTGTACCCATTCGTCAAGATATTGGTGAACGCGTTGGACTGGACCTGCTAGAAGGTGGTCCATTGCTAGCTAGTGAGAAGATGCTTCCCCACCGAGATGATTGGTCAACGTTACTTCTAGATGAAAGGTTGCAAGCAATTAAGAAAAAATATGATGTAATTCTTATTGATTTCTCACCATCTATTACTTCTCTTCTTACACACATGGGACTAGAAACCGCTAATATAATTCTGGTTCCTATTGATGGATCTGAAATGTCAATTGACGGAATCGACTTATTAGAGCTCATGCTTGAGGAAGAAACAACGAAAGGCGAAACAAAGCTTGATGGTTACATTCTTACTAATGTCCCGATTTCACTATTTGATAGGGAAAGAAAACTTATGTCACAACGAGTGAAGAGTCTTGGAATCGAGCATGTTGGATCTGTCTACCGCGTTAGAGAATCAGCATTTTCATCGGCAAAGATGGGTAAAGCAATTGGAGAGTGCCTTCCCATTCCCAGAAAATCAAAGCTTGATTTTAACGATGAATGGCGTACACGCAAGTGCGCTATCGGCTATGAACGAATGTGGGAAAATATTAAAACAATTTTATCGGAAAAGAGAAAAGGATAATCCAATGGAAAATGGAAATCCTAGACGCAGACCTCGAAAAAAGAATCTAAAAAGTGTCATCGATAGCCTTATGGGCGAAGAGCATGAACAAAGTGATACTGTCCCTGATTTAGCTCCACTGAAAGAAAGCGATGACATTAAATCAGAATTTCAAGGCAATGAAGAAACGCAACGGATTGAAGCTCATTCTTCTGAAAAGGATAAAGAACAAGATAACTATGCGAATGAAACCTCTGAGGATATTGTTGTTCCAACCACAGGTCAATCAATTGATGATTTAGGAAACTTCTCAAAAAATAATGGAGGAGAAGTCGAGCATGCTGAGGGTAGTCTTTCTTTAACTCTTAAAGTTTGGCGACAAGATGGTCCTGAAGAGAGAGGGCGTTTCGAAACATACCAGGTTGAAAATATCAGTGAGGATATGTCTTTTCTTGAGATGTTTGACGTCCTAAATGAGAATCTCATTAACGACGGAGAAGAGCCAGTAGAAATTGCCAGTGATTGCCGAGAAGGTATTTGCGGAACATGCGGGTGCATGATCAACGGACAGGCTCACGGACCCGAAAAGGCCACCGCAACATGCCAATTGCACATGCGAAAGTTCAGTGACGGCGACACGATTATCGTGGAGCCTTGGCAAGCTGCTTCCTTCCCAATTATTAAGGATTTAGTTGTCGATCGATCTCCACTAGATCGCATCATTGAAGTTGGGGGATACATCACAGTTCCTACTGGATCAGCTCCAGATGCCAACCTAATACCGGTTCCTAAAGATGCTGCAGACACAGCTTTTGATGCAGCAGCATGTATTGGGTGTGGAGCTTGCGTAGCTGCTTGCCCTAACTCTGCCGCACAGCTCTTTACATCTGCAAAAGTGCAACACCTTAATCTCTTGCCACAAGGTCAACCTGAAAGGTGGTCAAGAACTGAAGGAATGGTTGAGACTATGGAAGAATACTTCGGCTCATGCACTAACCATGGGGAATGCCATGAAGCCTGCCCGAAAGAAATTCCTTTGGACTTCATCGCTTATACCAATCGTGATTACATAAAATCCAAGCGAAAAAATCGTAAATTACTAGGACAGATCTCCTAAGTT
>DBHP01000062.1:0-1120 GCA_002295705.1 Candidatus Neomicrothrix sp. UBA825
CGCTTGAACTTCCGCTTGAACTTCCGCTACTTGAGTCATCATCGTCGCCACCACAAGCAGCAGCCACGAGTGCAAGAACACTCAGAAGACTCAGAAATTTTATTAGTACCTTTTTCATATTTCCCCCAGATTTGTTAGTGAAAAGCTACCTTTTCTATTAATTCTGTGCAACCGATTCTGGATTCTTATCACTATTTGCAGCTTTTATTGACACAAACCGCCCTTTTGCTTTATTTATTGCTGTTGCAATACCGCCAGGCATAAAGAGGGTTAGAACAATTAATAAAATACCTAGTATCAAAGATCCGGTTGGTCCTTGTAGCCACCGCTCAGGTACGAAGGCTATCGATTGCGTTGAAGATGCCCAGTCTGGGATTAATGCATAAACTAGCCCACCTATAATTGCACCCTCTAGCGTTCCTACGCCTCCGACAACGAGACCTACGATTAAATATATGGCTACAAGAGAGCTGAAATCATCTGGTGAAGCTATCCCCACTTCAGCTACATAAATAGTGCCACCAATACCACCTAACGCTGAAGCGATGCCAAATGAGATAGTTTTCGTTGCGGCTAAATTAATCCCTGACACGGCGGCACTAGTTTCATTGTCACGGATTGCGCGCATGGCTCTACCTGGTCGGCTTTTAATGAGATTAGAGATCAGCCAGAAGCAGATTCCAGCAACAATAGCGAAGAGAATATATTTCCATAAGCGCGACTCTTCTCGACTTGATAGTGGCCCGTCTCCAAAAAACGAACCTAGGAGTGGAATAGTTTGAAGCCCTTGTGCGACTTCGTCAAGAGGTAGCCAGGAGGGTGCTTTGAACTTATAGCCTGTGAGTTTGCCATTGGCTCCGCCCGTGTAGTCATAGAGACTGTCGAGTTTGACGAGGGTCGGGAAAAGAGCTGCGAGTCCGAAAGTTAGCAAAGCTAGATATAGCCCTTTGATTCGGAGTGCTGGCAACCCGCAGAGCATTCCTACTAGGAAACAACTTGGAACGACCACAAGAAATGTGAGGAGAAATGGCCAGGAGTGACCTGCGACTAACCATGCTGAAATGTAGGCTCCCATCCCGAAAAAGAAACTCTGCCCGAGAGCTATTTGCCCTGTATATCC
>DBHP01000062.1:1432-9302 GCA_002295705.1 Candidatus Neomicrothrix sp. UBA825
ATAACTACTTGTAGTCCTAGGATAGCTACTCCGTATGCGATGGCTTTGTTGAGGCGAATTAACGAAAGGTTGTATTTATTTGATCCGATACTGATAGAACCGACATCGACGAAGGCAAAGCCAATCAGCAGAAATATAGCGATGATAAGAGCCCAGACTCCGATTCTGTAATTCCGGTATTGTGGTGTTCCCTTAGTAAAGGTAAATCTTGACTCCATACTTCAGACCCTCTCTACAGCTTTCGTTCCTAGAAAACCTGATGGTCTGAGAGTGAGGACTATTAGTAGAACCACGACAGTTGCGGTCAACGTCATTTCGTTTGGTATAAATGGGATATATTGCACGAGCACACTTTGGATGAAGCCGATAGTTAGCCCTCCAAGAAGAGCGCCCCAAAGGCTGTCGAGCCCACCAAGCGCTGCTGCTGTTATGGAAAAAATGAGTGCTCGTAGCATGATGGATGGCTCTATTTGTAAGACAGGGTTAGCTGCATAAATTGAAGCACCGAAGGTTCCGGCCGCAGCTGCCAACGCCCATCCGAATTGTAAGGTTGGGCCTACTTTTATGCCGCATAATCTACTTGATTCCAGATTTGATGAGACCGCTCGGAACGAGAGGCCTATCTTTGTTCGGTTGAGTAGTACATGCAAAAGCAAGAGGACGAGAATACAACTTCCAAAAGCGAAAATTGAATACCAGCTAAGTCTGGCGTTGCCTATTGTTATTGCGCTCCCGTGAGGAAAAAGTTGGGGAAAGGCAAGTGGGTCATAACGCCAGACGATAGCGGCGACAGCATTCAAAACTAGGAAAAGACCCAATGTAATGATGACTAAGGGAAGATGATCAGCTGGATCGAAACGGCGAATGAATGTGCGTTCAAGGCCGGCTGCGAGGATACCGGAAATGAGCATGCCCGCAAGGACAGCGACCCACATCGGTAATCCCCAATTCCATAATTGTAGGACGATGAAAGCCCCCAACATTGCTTGTTCACCTTGTGCAAAGTTAACAAGAGTTGTCGCTTTAAAGATTAAAACTAGAGCTACTGCAATTAGTGCATATGCAGATCCGTTTGTTAAACCATCGAAGAGTCTTTGAAGGAATAAGTCCATTTAACCCCCTAAGTACGCTCGTATGATGGCCTCATCGTTTACGAGGCTTTCGGCTGCGCCTTCTATAACTATTTCGCCTGCTTCAAGGACGTATCCTCTGTCAGCCATGCCTAGAGCTAACTGAGCATTTTGTTCTACGATAAGCATGGTTGTTCCGTAGTCTTTATTCATGATCAGGAATCGTTCAAAAAGGGCTTCAACAATTTGGGGGGCTAAACCAAGTGATGGTTCGTCAAGCAAAAGTAGTTCTGGTCGAGACATCAATGCACGTGACACCGCTAACATCTGTTGTTCTCCACCGGAGAGTGAACCAGCTGTCTGAGTGCGCCGTTCAAATAGTACAGGATAGGTGTCGTAACAATTCTGTATGTCATTTTCTACATCGTTGTCAGATCTGATAAATGCTCCGACTCGCAAGTTATCTTCGACTGTTAGTTCAGGAAATGTTCCTCTTCCTTGAGGAACGTGAGCCACGCCTTTTCGAACAATGGCATCAGATTCAAATTGGCTGATATCTTCTTTTTTGAATGTTATGGTTCCAGTGGTTTCAACCATTCCTGATAAAGCACGAATAGTTGTTGTTTTTCCTGCTCCGTTTGCCCCCAATATTACAGCAATTTCATTATCGTAGACTTCAAAACTTATTCCGTGCAGGACCTCTATTTGTCCATAAGATGCTGTGAGATTTTCCGCTTTAAGAAGTGCATCAGTCATATGAGACTCCTAAGTACGCGTTTATTACTAAAGGGTTTTTTTGGATTTCTTCTGGTGTTCCTTCAGCTATTTTAGATCCAAAGTCAAGGACGACAACTCTGTCGGATATGCCCATCACCATACCCATGTGATGTTCGACTAGAAGAATCGTTAATCCGTATTCATTTCTCACGGTTTTTATGAATGATGACAGTTCATTGACTTCGGATTGGTTTAATCCCGTTGCAGGTTCATCGAGAAGCAATAGTTCAGGTTTATTTATGAGGGCACGTGCCAACTCAATTCGTTTCATAGTACCGAAAGGGAGGCCGTCGCACGCTTTGTTGGCATATTGAACTAAATCAAGGCTGTCTAGAATTGTGTATGCGTTTTGTTGTAGTTTTAGCTCTTCTTTAGCTAAACCCATTCGTAGCATTGCTGTAAAGAAGTTTTGTTTTCCGTGGACATGTGCTCCGGCCATTACGTTCTCAAGAACTGTCATTTTTGGCCATAACGCTAAGTTTTGGAATGTTCGTGCGATACCCATTTGAGCGATCTGGAATGAAGCTTTCGTGAGAAGATTTTCATTTTGGAAATTAACTGAACCGGCAGTTGGGTCATAGATTCTACTAATGACGTTGAATAGCGTAGTTTTTCCAGCTCCGTTAGGTCCGATTAAACCGCATATTTCATTCTTGTTGACAGCAAAGCTGAGTTTATGCAGAGCCGTGACACCACCAAATTGCATGGTTAAGTCTTTTACTTCAAGCAATGCTTCATTCATGTTCTAGAGCTGTCCTCACCTATTCTTGTTCGGTGCATGATAGCAGCCACCTGTATCCATGCCCTTTCGGTATCAGGTCATTGGTATCTATAAACCTGTCTTATTAGTTAGAAGAGACGTTAGGTGTCTGGGGTGTCTTGTGTAAAGAGTTCTGCAAGATTTTCTAGTGCATCACGCTGGGACTCGCTCAGGTCTGTAGGAACAGTGATATTTATCGTTACTAGAAGATCTCCGTTTGATTCTCCATCTGAGACTCCAGCACCTTTGACTCTGAACGTACTTCCGGTTTGTGTTCCGGCTGGTAGTCGAAGTTTTTTTAACCCAGCAGAGTAGGTAGGAACTTCGATGTCTACTCCAAGTGCTGCATCTATAAAAGAAACCGGCATATTTAGTAGGAGATTTTTTCCTTCGCGCTCAAATATTTCGTGTTGTGAGACGCGAATAATCACAATTAGATCACCGCTAGGCCCGCCATCTGTTCCTTGTCCACCTTTTCCTTTAAGTCGCAGTCGTGTTCCGTCCTCTACCCCGGCAGGTATTCGAATTTTAACTGCTTTAGATTTTCCTGAACTGGTTCCAGATGTGACTGAAGTTTCGATACCGGTTATCGCTTCATCGAAGCTGAGTCGAAGTTGGGCTTCATGGCTGGGTCCACGTTGGGGCCGTGGCGATCTTGATTGGCTGAAGCCGCCTCCAAACATACTGTTGATTAGATCGGAGATGTCACCAGTTTGTCCTGAGAAGTCAGAGGAGAATCCACCGATTCCTGGCCCCATCCGTCGTGCTTCGTCATATTTGGTTCGTGTCGATGGGTCACCGATCACATCATAAGCTGCTGAGACGTCTTTAAATCGCTCTTCAGCTTTGGAGTCTCCGGGGTTTTGATCTGGATGGAGGTCTCTGGCCAGCTTTCTATAGGCTTTTTGAATTTGTTTTTCATTAGCGTCAGGTGAAACTCCGAGGACTGCGTAATAGTCTTTTTCGAACCATTCACGTTTTGCTTCCATGGAGCTCCCCCTTTCTGATCACGTATTTTTAGGTGGGGCCTATTGTTCGAACCATCGCTGGCCGAATGGTGCGCCCCTTCCATAAATAACCTGAGCGCATGATTTCATCTACTATCGTCGTTTCCAACTCATCTTTAGATTCGTGCATGATTGCTTCGTGACGTTCTGGGTCAAATTCAACACCCGGATGCGCAACTACTTCAAGACCTTCAGCTTCAAGAGTTTCAATGATTGTGTTTCTAATAGGGATAACATCTTCTAGCCCTTGTTGAATTCCTGCGTCACAGGCGTCTAAGACTGGGAGTAGCTTTTCAGCTAATGTGCCCCCGGCTTGTTCGACTAGATCGGCTTGCCGTTTGGCAGTTTGGCGACGGAAATTATCAAAATCAGCTTGGATACGCTGAAGGTCTGACAATAGCGCCGCGTTCTGGTCAACTAGCAATGTGATTTCGGAGTTATCAACTTCAACTTCGGGCTCTTCAGTTTCCTGAAAATCTATTTCTTCTGGAGGATTTTCAGAGTCTTCATCTGGATTAGGTGATGCCTGATCGGCCATGATTATTCATCCTCATCAATGATTTCAGCATCGATTATGTCTTCAGATTCATCCTCTTGCGCTTCCGCTTCTTGGCCTGCTGTTTCATAAAGACGTTGCGCGAAACCTTGGCTGGCGATTGTTAAGTCTTCCATCGCATTTTTTGCAGATTCGAGATCTAATGCATCGCCTTCTAGTGCGGTTTTTAGTATTGCAATTTTTTCTTCAATATCTGTTTTTTCTTCTTCGCCTAGTTTCTCGGCGTTATCATTTATCATTTTTTCTGTTTGATAGATCATAGAGTCAGCCGTGTTGCGCGTTTCGGCCTCTTCTTTTCTTTCACGATCTTCATTTGCGTGTGCCTCAGCATCAGCAATCATTTGATCAATTTTGTCTTTATCAAGTGAGGATTGTCCTGTGATAGTAATGGACTGTTCTTTGCCAGTCGCTCTGTCTTTAGCAGATACATGAACGATTCCGTTTGCGTCAATATCAAATGTGACTTCAATTTGTGGCACACCGCGTGGCGCTGGTGGAATATCAACTAATTGAAATTTTCCAAGTGTTTTATTGAACTGTGACATTTCACGCTCACCTTGAAGCACATGAATTTCTACCGATGGTTGATTGTCTTCGGCGGTAGTGTAAACCTCTGTTCGTCGAGTTGGGATTGTGGTGTTTCGCTCAATCATTTTTGTCATGACGCCACCTTTGGTTTCAATACCGAGCGAAAGTGGGGTTACATCAAGCAAAAGGATGTCTTTGACTTCTCCTCTGAGAACTCCAGCTTGGACTGCTGCACCTACAGCAACGACCTCGTCTGGATTAACGCTTTTATTTGGTTCTTTACCTGTCATAGTTTGAACAAGTTCGGTTACAGCCGGCATACGTGTTGATCCCCCAACTAGAATCACGTGTTCGATCTCGCTCATAGAAAGGCCGGCGTCTTTGATTGCTTGCTCAAATGGTTTTCTACACCGCTCAAGTAGATCTGAGGTGAGCTCTTGGAACTTTGACCGTGATAGAGCATAGTCCATGTGCAATGGACCTGCATCAGTAGCGGTTACGAATGGAAGGTTAATCTGTGTGCTCTGGCTGGCAGATAGTTCTATCTTTGCTTTCTCTGCAGCTTCCTTGAGTCGTTGCATGGCCATATTGTCTTTGGAGAGATCGACTCCGTGGTCATTTGTAAAGGATTCAACGAGCCAAGTGATGACTCTTTCGTCCCAGTCATCTCCACCGAGGCTGGTATCTCCGCTTGTTGATTTTACTTCAAAGACACCATCTCCAATTTCTAGAACTGATACGTCAAAGGTTCCGCCACCTAGGTCAAAAACGAGAATTGTTTGGTCCTCGTCTCCTTTTTCTAATCCGTATGCAAGGGCGGCTGCAGTAGGTTCATTTATGATTCGAAGCACTTCAAGTCCTGCGACCTTTCCTGCTTCTTGTGTTGCTGTACGTTGAGCGTCATCAAAGTACGCCGGGACTGTAATAACCGCTTCAGTGACAGTATCGCCCAAATATGCTTCTGCGTCCCGCTTGAGTTTCATCAATGTTCGAGCTGAAACTTCCTGTGCGTTGTAGTCTTTCCCATCAATATCGATGGACCAACTTGTGCCCATTTCTCTTTTCACTGATCTGATTGTTCTATCCGGGTTAGTTATAGCTTGTCGTTTAGCAACTTCTCCAACGAGTACTTCACCATCTTTTGCGAATGCCACAACTGAGGGTGATGTTCGGCTTCCCTCTGCGTTGGCAATTACTGTTGGCTCTCCACCTTCAAGGACAGCTACCACTGAGTTTGTTGTTCCTAGATCTATTCCGACGGCCTTCGCCATTGTTTTCTCCTGTTCGGTACTTTTGTACTTTTTAGTCGTCAAGTGGTTGAACAAGTTTTCTTGCGCATTTATTCCCAAAAACAGAGATTTTTGTTTGTTGTTCTATGCATGAAAAAACGGGAGCTACCCGCCATTAAGGGTAGCTCCCGCTAAACAACCCTTTGTTCTTTAGAGAGGGGGGAACCTATTTAAGAACAAAGAGGAGGCTTTAGTTAGTTGGACTCCATGTGATATCCAGAGCTTCCGTGTTCGCTGACATCTAATCCAGCGATTTCTTCTTCTGCAGATACTCGAAGACCAGTAGTCTTTTTGATAATAGTGAAGGAAATTCCTGCTGCTAGTGCTGTCCATGCGATGATGAGGATAACCATTACTGCTTGAACACTGAGTTGAGCGAATCCGCCACCATAGAAGAGTCCTGCGTCATCTCGACCAAGGAATGCATCGTCGTATCGGGAGAAGAGCCCGATAGCGAGAACACCCCAGACGCCACATGTTCCGTGTACGGATACTGCTCCAACAGGATCGTCAATTCCCTTTTTCTCGATAAAGAGCACAGAGTAGACAACGAGGGCGCCCGCAACTGCACCTGTTATGAAAGATCCAAACGTGTTGAATGCTCCACAGCCTGCGGTGATACCCACTAAACCTCCGAGCACACCGTTCCCGATCATTCCGACATCAGGTTTACCGGTTTTGGCGACTACCACGATGGCTGATACTGCTCCACCAGCTGCTGCCGCTATCAGGGTGTTGACGGCGACTGACATGACTAATCCGTCAGCAGCGAGTTCTGAGCCAGGGTTAAATCCGAACCATCCGAGCCAGAGGATAAAGACACCTATGACAGTGAACACGATGTTGTGTCCAGATATTGCTCGTGGTTTGCCGTCTTCGTCGTATTTGCCGATTCGAGGTCCTAGAGCTCTGGCTCCCATGAATGCTGCAACACCACCTGTAAGGTGCACGATTCCTGATCCGGCGAAGTCGGAGTAGCTGAGTGCGCTTCCCCAGTTGATGTGTTCAGTTATGAGTCCTCCACCCCAGGTCCAGTGAACGACAACTGGGTAGATGAAGGCTGTCATGAGCGCTGAGAAAAGTAAGTATGCGGAGAATTTAGTCCGTCCAGCCATAGCTCCTGATGCGATGGTGACTGCAGTGGCTGCGAATACGACTTGGAAAAAGAAATCAGTTGCTCCTGATAGTCCACCTGAAACCCAAATGCCATCATCGTTAAGACTCGCAGCAGGTAATTCAAAAAGTGAGGACCCGGATAGAAACCAAGATCCTGAGCCAATGAACCAACCGCCTCCGCCTCCATAAGCAAAGGCGTATCCGACTGCGAAAAACGCTATGACTCCTATGCACATATCAGCAATATTTTTCGCCATGATATTAGCGACGTTTTTGCTTCGAGTGAGTCCTGCTTCGACAAGTGCGAAGCCAGCTTGCATAAAGAATACGAGAATACCTGCTATAAAGACCCACAAGTTGTCCATCACTGTTTGAACAATTGCTGAAGCTTCAGTATTTCCTTGCGCCAAAGCGGGGCTTGCAGCAATAACAAGACTGGTACTTGCAATTGCTGCTCCGGTTAGTAATTTCCGTTTCACAATTCCTCCATTAATAGGGTTATTTAAGAACAAATTATCCAGTGAATATTTCAGGGCTGTTTCCGCAGTGTTAACAAACAGAATCAACGTTATTTTTGATGTGACATGTGTCATTAAAACGTCCATAAGTCCTTCAAGCGCCCTTGAACCGTCTATCTTTGAAACAGGGATATGGAAGCACAGGAAAAGACAAAACGGTTCAAACCGCAAGACTGGGTCATCGGCCTTGGTATAGCAGTTGCTGTTTTCACAGCCTTGTCTGGTGTTGCTGCAGCTATCTTTGACCAA
>DBHP01000084.1:0-503 GCA_002295705.1 Candidatus Neomicrothrix sp. UBA825
TCTTCGCCAGGTGGCACAATATTACCTTCTGCATCAACGGCGATTAATTCAACCCCGGGCATTGCTTGGCCTTCGGTTAAAGCAAGTTTTTGATCTGGGTCAGTACTTGCACCCATTGTGAGGATCGGAGCTTCAGTAAGGCCCCATCCTGATACGATTCCAGACCCTCCTAATTCAGCTTTGACTTCAGAGTGAAGCTGAATAGGTTTTGGCGCTCCTCCTCCCGGAAAGTTTTTAACATTTGGGAAAAGCTTCGTTTCTGGTTGTTTGCGTTGAGCTGCGAGGTATGCCATATGGAATGGGGTGCCGGCTCCGGGATGCGTGCAATTCTCCGATGAGAGGAACGTAGTTGTCGTTGAGGGGTCAAATGCTGCATCGCATAGCAAGGTGGCGCCGCTCTGTAATGCTGTGAAAAGCCATGTTAACCCTCCGATGTGAGGGAATGGAAAGACTAACGCTGGTCTGTCGCCCTCTTGGACATCTAAGCGTGCACCCATACTGTC
>DBHP01000084.1:900-13524 GCA_002295705.1 Candidatus Neomicrothrix sp. UBA825
CTAAGTTCATCTTTCGCAGGGGCACGGTACGGTGTCAGGTTATCCTTTAGCCCTGATGGGAAATTTCCGGGAGAAACAGCAATATGAGTTAGCTCTTGGATATCTGACTCTATTTTCTTACCCATTTCTCCGAAGTCGAATCCACGAAAATCACCGGGGGTGATCAGCATCTTTGCACCTGCTTGGCGAGCACAGAAGCCAACTTCTCTTTCTCGGTATATAGCAATGATCGGGTTTTGGATTGCACCGATACGACTCAACGCCGCTGCTAAGATAACGGTCTCAATCCATGTTGGTAGTTCCCAAGCGACGACGTCTCCTTCACCAATGCCTAATTCTTGAAGTCCAGCAGCCATTTCTTCAGCATGGTCTCGGTATTGGAGAAACGTTAGCCTTCGGCCCTGCTCGTCCACAAGCATTTCTGCTTCGGGGCTAATTTCTGAGCGCGTCAAAACGAGGTCCCACAAGTTTTGGTGATCAATTCTCATAATTTGCCTTTCGTCAATCCTTAGAGTTTCGGAACTTTTGCCTCATGATTATGGCTCAATCTCGATATGTGCTTGTAAATGAGTTTGCTTTTCGTTGAGCCAACCTTTTGAATCAGCGTATCTAATCATGTTTTCGAATTGTTGTTTCCAATCGGCATCGTGTTTGTGTTCAACCTGTTGAAGCACCCATGCAATGGAAACCCAAACATGGTTGTCATCAGCTACAGAAGATTGGTTATTCATGATAGAAGCAATCCGTTCCGGGTCGGTTTCCTGTGAACGAATTTCAAATGATGTAAGAACTTCGGACTCTTGAATGGTTGCAGTATTTTCTGAAGCGTTGATTTGGATGAACATGCGTTTGATTCTAGATGAAAAATGCGGTGGAGGACTAAATAGATTAATGTGCTGAGATGGCTTTGATACAAACTGAAGTAGCGAACGGTCTTGAATTTCCTGAGGGTCCAATCGTTATGGATGATGGAAGCATTGTTCTCGTTGAAATAGCTGGGCCGCGCCTTACGCGCGTGCTGCCTGATGGATCAATTGATGTTATTGCAGAATGGGATGATCCGGAATCTGCTGGACCTAACGGAGCTGCTGTCGGCCCTGATGGACATATATATGTTTGTAATAATGGTGGTTTTGTCTGGTCTGAAATCAATGGAATGCAATTTCCGATGAACCGTGAGACAGGTGCGAACCAGTCGGATTCATATGTCACAGGGTCAATTGACCGAGTTGATTTAACTACTGGTGAAATTGTCAGTATCTACTCAGATTTTCAAGGCGACCGACTATGTGGCCCTAATGATATTGTCTTTGATGTTCATGGTGGATTTTGGTTCACGGATTTGGGTAAGCAACGTAGACGAGAGATTGATAAAGGTGCTGTTTATTATGCGCTTCCTGACGGTTCGTCAATAGAACGCGTTATTGACAATATTGATCACCCAAATGGGTGTGGTTTATCCCCTGATGGGCGAATATTGTATGTGGCTCAAACAACGACTGGTCGTTTATGGGCGTATGACATCTCCGAACCAGGGGTCCTAACTAGCGGTAAAGGAGTGTGTGTTGCGAATACATTAGCTTCTCTTGATTCAATGGCTATTGAAGCTGATGGAACAGTGGTTGTGGCTGCCCTTCGAGATGGTCTTTTGGTTGTTCGACCAGATGGATCGTATGATTTTTTGAGCGTTGAGGGACCATTGATAACAAATATTGCTTTTAGTCGCGAAGGTGACAATGTAGCTTATATTACCGAATCTGCGTTAGGTTCATTGGTTGCTATTGAATGGCCACGGTCGGGTCTTGAGTTAGCCTTTTCGCGTTGATTGATTAGTTACTGTTGACAGATTTACGGCCTGCAAAAGCCATAAACTGATCAACTGCGTCATCGGACGTGGTTTTACAGGGATCGTTAAATCTGCCGGGACCGCGCATGCTTTCAGATCTTGGTTGCATTATTTTGTAAGCTTCTATCGCCATTTCTGGTGGAATACCGTGATCTACACTGCTGGCGTCAGTTATATCCCATGCGTGGGTGAACGTATCGATCCATATTATGCCGAGGAATTCATCGAGAGTCATGTCGCCAAAGGGTGACGTTATTTGCTGGTTCAAATCATCTTGTGTATATCGTTGCTCTATCTCATCTTTGAGTTTCGCAATAAAGGTACCAGTTGCTGGTTGGTCGCCTTTTGATGAGTCTTCTCCGTTGATGTTGTTGACCATGGAAAGAACAACTTCGGCGTGCTCAATTACGTCGGTCACGTCCCAACCCACGCAACACGTTGGGTTATGAGGTGAAGATTTTTCCACAGCCTCGCTTAGGAGGCGGATTGCGTATGCGTACCTTGCGGAATTGTATGTGGGAAACTTTTGCGTGTGGGATTCCGGCATGTACATGTTGATGGTTTTCTATGCGACTCCTGCAGCGACTTTAGCTTTGTTTGCAATTAGTTTCCCGAGTTCTGAGAGTTGCGCTGAACCGCCTCCGAGCATATTTTCTAGTTGTTTAACCCATAGGAAGTAGCGGTGGACGGGATAATCAATATCGGCTCCCATGCCTCCATGGAGGTGTTGAACATCATGTACGACTTGTTGTCCGACTTCTGCGGACCACCATTTGGCTGTGCGGACCTCTTCAGCTGCGGGGTATCCGCTGTCGAGTCTCCATGCTGCTTGCCAAAGAACCAATCGCATTGCATCTGTACCGATGTAACAGTCTGCGGCTCTTTGCGTTACAGCTTGGTTGTGCGAGAGTGGCCTCCCAAATTGTTCTCTTTCGCTTGTGTATTCTGCCATCATTTCTGTTGCCTTTGCGCAACAGCCCACTGCTGAGGCTGCTATGGCTGTATGGATGCGTTCGAGGGTCCATGTCAATGCTTGTTTTCCTTGATTTATGGTTCCGAGCAGTTCAGCTTGGTGTTGGTTTAACGTTATTTCCCCATGCAGTTCCCGGTTTGTTGTTGAACTGTTTATGACTGTGATGGACGTTTCATTAGTTGAGATGAGGAAGAGGGCAATGTCGCCTGTATGGGTTACTGCTGGAGTCACGATGTAGTTTGCAATATTTGCTGCTGGCACTGCAGGCTTTGAACCTGTGAGGAGCCATACGCCATTTTTTTCTTCAGCTTTGAGCGATGAGTTGTAGGGGTCATTGATTCCCCATTCTTGGAATGCGCCGGTGACGATACATTCTCCTGTTATGACTTGTGGCAGAATCATGTTCTTTTGTTGTTCTGAGCCGAATTCAGCTATTGGAATTGCGCCCATTGCGAGTGTTTGAAGCAATGGAATGGGAGAGACTGATCGCCCATGTTCTTCTAGAACGATGCATAGTTCTAGAAGTCCGAACCCAAGTCCACCATAATCTTCGGGAAGTGCGACTCCTAGCAAGTTTGCTTGCGCTAGTTCTTCCCATATTGCCCGATCAAACCTTTCTTCGGTCTTTTCTATTTCTTCGACACGATCGTAATTTGAGGTTCCTTCGAATATTTGCGCGCTCAGGTCTTTGAGTGCGTTTTGTTCTTCTGAAAAATCAAAATTCATTTTTAGCGTTTCCCGCGGCTCATACCGAGACCCATCCATGCGATAATTTCTCGCTGGATTTCGTTAACTCCCCCGCCAAAAGTGTTAATTTGTGCTGAACGGCCGGCTGCTTCGAGTTCGCCCCGTAAGATCGCTCCTGGGGTTCCTCCCCTGAGGTGACCTGCTGCTCCGATCACTCCAAGCAGAAGGTGATAGACATCTGCGACGCTTTCTGTTCCATAAACTTTGGCTGTTGATGCATGGTAAGGCTGGAGTGTTCCAGCTTCAACTGCTGTTGTCATTCGCCAGTTCATGAGATTGAGGGCATCAAGCTTTGCCTTGCATTTTGCAAGATCCATTTGGACCCATGGAATGTCAATAATTCGCGTTTCATCGTCAATATTGGTTGTTGCTGCCCACTCGACGACATCGTCAAATAGTCTGAACGATAAGACGCTTACGGCTGCGAGTCCTACGCGTTCATGATTCAACTGACTTGCAATGAGTCCCCATCCGCCATGTAGGTCGCCTACTAAATTGCTGTATGGGACTCGAACTTCGTCGTAGTAGGTCGCTGTTGTTGTAGCTTGGCCAACTGTAACAATCGGAGTGTAGCTGAAGCCTGGATCATCGGTTGGCACGATGATGATTGATATTCCTTTGTGTTTCTTTGCCTCGTGGTCAGTTCTGCATGCAAGCCATACGTAATCTGCCTCGTTGGCGCCGCTAGTCCACATCTTTTGCCCGTTAATGACCCATTGGTCACCGTCTCTATCTGCTCGGGTTGTAAGTGATAGTAGGTCAGTTCCGGCGCTTGCTTCGCTGTACCCAATAGCGAATGTGATTTCTCCGGAAAGAATCTTTGGGAGAAAGAATTCTTTGTGTTCTGCGCTTCCCATTTCCATGAGTGTGGGTCCAACAGTATTCAATGTCACAAAAGGCATTGGGGCATTTGCTCTGACTGATTCGTCGTAGAAGATGAATTGATCCGTTGGGGGTCGACCTTGGCCGCCGTATTCTGTTGGCCATCCGATGCCTAGCATGCCATCTGAGCCCATTTTTTTAAAAAGTTCACGTCGAACAGGTGACGTTTCATGGGCGCCACGCAAAGCGTCTCTGACATCTTCAGTCATCAAGTTAGCAAAATACTCTCTGGCTTCTTTTCGAAATGATTGCTGTTCTGGGGTTTCTTGTAGTAACACTTTTCCACCTTAGGGAGTCGTGCCTCCATTTTAGCGATCAATATGAGGGCATGAAAATTTCTGTTACTTATCGATGATACACAACGAACAGGCAGTTTTGTTAAAGTGCTTCGTTGCCTTCTTCACCGGTGCGTATTCTGACGAGTCGATCGACGTTTGATACCCAGATCTTTCCATCTCCGATTTTTCCAGTTCGGGCTGCCCCCAGAACAGCATCTACTGCTTTATCGGCATCATCGTCTGAAACGACAATTTCTAGTCGTGATTTCGGAGTAAAGGCTACTTTGTACTCAGTCCCTCGGTATGTTTCGGTGTGTCCCCCCTGCCTTCCGAACCCTTGAGCCTCAGTGACAGTCATTCCTTGCACACCCAAAAGTGCCAAGGCCTCTTTAACCTCTTCTACCTGGTGTGGTTTGATAACAGCTGTGAGTAGTTTCATCTGTATATTTCGCTTTCTCTCCAAACGCTATTGAAGTTGCTTATAACATTAACACTATCAGTGCTGAGAGTTACCGAAATTGTGTTACCACCATGTTAACTTTTCTGAGATAACGTATGGTCAGTTTGCCCCGTACACAGCCTCCGGCGCAGGTGTGCTTTCTATGCTTTGATGCACAAGGTCAGCGACTTCAGTTGCTTCCATTTTCCTGTTTCCGACTGATGCGACAGCTCCATGTTGCCACCCATCACAAACATTGAGTTGTCCGGCAGTAACCTCAAATGTTCTTCCAGTTATGTCACATTGTGGACTTATGAGCCACGCTACAAGGGGCGCTACGTTATCTGGAGATTTTTCATCGAAAGTTCCTTCTTGGATATCATCCGTTGAGTAGAAGATGCCTTCTGTCATTCGGGTTCTGGCATCGGGTGCTACAGCATTGACTGTTACCCCATACCTCCCCCATTCAGCAGCTTGTTGGACGGTTAGCAATGCTATTGCTGCTTTTGCTGCTGCATAGTTTCCTTGTCCGATGGAGCCCATCAATCCGGCTCCTGAACTGGTGTTTACTATTCGGGCTGCAATTTCATTTCCGCTTTTCGCTTGGTCACGCCAATATGCGATGGCGTGGCGGGCGGGGGCGAAATGGCCTTTGAGGTGAACGCGGATGACGCTATCCCATTCTTCTTCGTTCATGCTTGCAAGCATTCGGTCACGGAGGAATCCTGCATTGCAGACAAGGCCATCAAGTTTCCCCCAAGTATTGATAGCTTGTTGGATCATGCTTGCGGCCTGTTGCCAATCAGCGACGTCAGCTGCGTTCACGTCAGCTTCACCACCGAAGGCAAGGATCTCATTGACAACTTGTTGTGCTGGACTGTCGCTTCCTTGACTTCCATCTCGTTCAACTCCAAGGTCATTTACGAGTACTTTGGCTCCTTGTCTGGCTAATTCCAGTGCATGAGATCGCCCTAATCCTCGCCCTGCTCCTGTAACGATGACTACTTGATTTTCGCAAATGCCCATTTTTTCTCCTCAACCGTTTTCACGAGTCTTCTGGTTTCACTGTTGCAAGAGTAGCACCGGTAATTTCAAGAAGTTCAGCTGGCGTGATGGGAAAGCACGAATTTGGTGTTCCCGCTGCAGCCCATACTTGGTTGAATATGTTGAGGTCTTCGTCCATGATTGTCTGAATTTTTTGGGCATGGCCAAATGGAGGTGTTCCTCCTATGGCGAATCCAGTGTGTGAGCGAACAATTTCAGGTTTAGCGATTTCAAAGCTCTTCGTATCAAGAAGGAGTTTAATTTTGTCTGGGTCTACCCTGTTTTTGCCTGATACGAGGAGAAGTATTGGATGCTTATCAGCGGTAAAGACAAGTGATTTAACGATTTGGGCGACGTCGCAGCCCACTGCTGCAGCTGCATCTGATGCTGTTTTTGTTCCTTCAGGAAAAAATTGTACTTTTGGTTCGTAGCCGACAGTTTTGCACGTTGTTAGGAATCTATCGTTGGCTTTCATTTTGGATGCTACCTAGCACCTCGAATCAGCCGGCCTGGTCGTTGTCCTGTGTCTTGCCCAAATTGTCTCGTTATTATTCCTGCGACGACTGTGTAATCGTATCCTGTTGCTTCTTGAAGAAGCCTTCTGCCACCTGCCGGTAGGTCATGAGCCATTTTAGGACCATGCAAAGTAAGTGCGTTGTAGTCGATTACGTTGATGTCTGCCCTTTTCCCAGCTTGTAGTGTTCCTCGGTCGTTTAACCCATAGAGTGACGCAGTATCGTTGGTTTGTTTTTTGATGATCCATTCAAGTGGAAGTTTTTTTCCTCGCGTTCGGTCGCGCGTCCAATGACTGAGCATGAATGTTGGTATTGATGCGTCGCAAATCATTCCGCAATGTGCGCCTCCGTCTGAGAGTCCTGATACGGCTTGAGGGTGGAGGAGCATTTCTCTGATTACGTCATGGTTGCCGTCGACATAGTTGAAGATTGGCATCATTCCCATGGCGAAACCATCATTTTCGAGCATGTAGTCGTAGAGAACTGCTTCTGGTGTCGTATTTTTTGTTTCCGCTATTGATACGAAACTTTTCGTTGGGTCAGGTTCGTAATCTGGAATTTCACCCATTGGGTAAAGTCGGTGAAGCATTGATTGGATCATTCGACTCATGCCGTCAAATAGAATTTCCGGATTCGGGTCAGTATCAGCTTCGTTCAGTATTGCATTTCGTATTGAGCTCTGCTTTAGCTGTTTTACTAGTTCATTGTGAGGCAAGTGGGCGAGGTTGATAAAGGTTGGTCTTTTTGCAAAGGCATGGTGTGTTTGCAGTCCTATTAGCAGCCCGAATGGTCGTCCGGCGACTTGGGGGAAACATTGGCTTCCTTGTTCCGTTGCTTCTATTGATTCTTCTAAAAGTTGTTTCCAGAGAGAGGGTTCCGTTTCGTTCTGAAGGAGGGCGAATGTGACTGGGCGCTGAATTGTTGCGGAGAGTCGTTTCATCCATTCCATCTCTTTCGGAGCGTTGACGAGATCTTGCCCATCTGCTCCTGCTGGTGCGAGTTCAAAGACTCCCGAGCCAGCATCTCGTAATGCTTCACCTAAACCGTATAGTTCGTCTTCTGCAGCGAACGTTCCCGGTACTGGTTCCCCGTTCATTGCTCGGTGTCCTAGTACCCGGGATGTTGAGACGCCAAGTGCTCCTGCGTCTATCGCTTCGTGTACGAGCTTTTTCATTTGGGCAATATCAGAATCGTTTGCTGGTTCATTATTTGATCCGCGATCTCCCATAACGTACGACCGGATGGCACCGTGAGCTATCTGAGATCCGATATCAATTGCATATTCTTTACCGTCAAGTGCATCAAGGTATTCAGGGAATGATTCCCAACCCCATTCCATTCCCTCTGAAAGTGCGGTTCCTGGGATATCTTCAACACCTTCCATTAATTGGATGAGCCAGTCTTCTTGACCTGGTCGAACTGGGGCGAATCCTACCCCGCAGTTACCCATAACGACTGTTGTGACACCGTGACCTGAGGATGGTTCAAGAAGCCCGTCCCATGTTGCTTGACCATCATAGTGTGTGTGAATATCTACGAACCCTGGTGTAACGATCTTTTCGGTTGCGTCAATGACGTCTGCGGACTCTGTTGGTAGATTTTGCCCTATGTCTTGGATCTTGCCGTTGCGTATTGCGATATCAGCTTGGAATGCTGCAGCGCCGGTGCCATCAACAATTGTTCCGCCTGTAATGACTACATCGTGTGACACTGATTCCCCCTCTTTTGCGTCGTGATTTTATTTTACATTCGGTGTGGATGATCGGCTAGAGAAGATGGAAGATTTCGTTAAGTTCTTTTCGTCGAATGTCGGGAACTTTGACACCATCTAGCGGGTATCCAATGGGGAATAGGCAGAATGGCCGCTCATTGGTTGGGCGTTCCAATATGTGGTTGAGGAATTTCATTGGTGATGGCGTGTGAGTAAGTGTTGAGAGGCCCATTTGATGGAGGGCAGCAATGAACAGGCCGGCGGCTATTCCGACGCTTTCTTTGACGTAATAGTTTTTCAATTGGGAGCCATCTTTAGCTATTTCGTAGCGTTGTTCGAATAAAACGACTACCCATGGCGCTATTTCAAGGAATTCTTTGTGGTGATCGGTTCCTAACGGTGCGATAGCCCGCTGCCAGTCGGCGTTCATTCTGTTTTGTAGATAATTTGTTCGTTCTTCTTCTTCAGCTGCGTCACGAATCGCTTTCTTTATGTCTTTATTCTGTGTAGCGACGAATGTCCATGGTTGTTTGTGCGCACCGGATGGTGCTGTTGATGCAGTCCTTACAGCTAGCTCTATGAGTTGTTGTGGTACAGGCTCGGAACTGAACATCCTGATGCTTCTGCGCGTGTTCATTTCTGCGAAAAAAGACATTGCTCTCTTTTGCATGTCCTGTTCGGGGATTCGTTGATGGTCATATGGATGGAAAGGATGTTGTGATTCTAGTTCCGTGGATGGGTATGGGTATTCGTAATGATCTGACATGTTCCTGTTGTAGCAGAGAAACTCTTAATAGGTTTATTGTTCGAGTGTGAATGGCATGAATATATGTTCCGGTGAGGATTCACTTAATTGATGCAATGCACCTAAGCTATGGGAATTACGTTAGGAGGTATGATGTCTGGACCCATGGCAGGAGTGCGTGTAATTGAATTGGGTGTGTGGGTTGCTGGACCGGCTGCTGCTGGTTTATTGGCTGATTGGGGTGCTGATGTAATCAAGATTGAACCTCCATCGGGTGACCCAGCTAGGTCATTTCAGCGAATGCTTGGTGGAGACATGCCTAACAATCCCCCGTTTGAATTAGATAACAGGGGCAAAAGGTCTGTCGTTTTAGATTTGAGCACGTCAGAGGGACTTGATGCGGCTCTGTTATTGATTAATAGCGCGGATGTGTTCATCACGAATTTGCGTACAGGTGCTTTAAAGCGTCTTGGGCTTGACCAAGAAACGCTACTTTCTCAAAATGATCAGTTGATCTATTGCGGAATTACTGGATACGGGAATGAAGGTGCTGATGCGGATAAGCCAGCGTACGATGTCGCCGCATTTTGGGCACGTTCAGGCATTGCTAGTTTGCTGACTCCTGATGATGGTAATCCTCCGTTCCAACGGGGCGGGATGGGTGACCATAACACCGGTATCTCAGCAGCAGCAGCTATTTCTGCTGCACTGTATTCGCGCGAAAAGACTGGCAAAGGCCAGTTTGTTTCAACTTCGCTATATAGGCAAGGTGCGTACACGGTTGGTTTTGATATGAATATTGCTTTACTTTGGGGGATGACGTTGTCTGTTGGGAAAAGAGAGACCATGGGGAACGTCGCCATAAATAATTACAGTGCCGGAGATGGAAAACGATTTTGGATTGTTGGATTAGAGGGACTTCGGCATTGGCCCCCACTTTGTAGAGTCGTTGGGCACCCAGAATGGATGGAAGATGAACGGTTCGGTGACCCTCGATCACGAGCAATCAACGCCGGTGAACTCATCAGCCTACTTGATGCAGAATTCGCGAAGAAATCTCTAAGCGAATGGGAACCTATATTCGACGCCGAACCGGATTTCTTCTGGGCACCCGTAAATAGTGTCGATGATGTTTTATCTGATCCTCAAAGTGTTGACGCAGGTTTGTTTGTTGATGTTCCCGACGGAGTTTCTTCCACGCGTATGATCTCAACACCTTGCGATTTTGAAGGCACGCCATGGGAACCTTCATATGTGGCTCCCGGCTTAGGTGAACATACCGAAAATGTTTTGATGGAAATTGGTTTCACCGAAGACCAAATTCGTCAACTCACTTCAGAGTAGTTTCACAAAATAGTAGTGATGGATGTCAAACGATTCGCAGTCACATTATGTGCTCTATGCACTCTTATAGCGTGTAGTGACAACGCTGAGACTATTTCCTCTCTTTCTACCGACCCAATAACCATTAAACCAACTGCTGAACCAGTAAATGCGATGACGACTCCCATGGCCAGGCCTACTGTGAGCCCAGTGGAACCTGAAATAGTGCAAAGTCAAATGGCAATCATGAGCATTCTTGGCACAAGACCACATGATGAAACTGCGTTTACGCAGGGGTTGGAGTTCTATGGTGAGAGACTCTTTGAAAGCCGAGGGCTTCGAGGCTCTTCAGGGCTTACAGAAATCAATGCATTAGATGGTGAAGTACTCCGAGATATTTCCCTTACCCCAGAGTTTTTTGGGGAAGGTATAACGATTGTTGGCGACACCATCATCCAGTTGACATGGACAAGTGGAAAAGCATTTGTCTACGACATTCAGACTCTCTCTCTGATCAATGTGTTTAAATATGATGGCGAGGGGTGGGGATTGTGCTTTGACGGCACTTCACTCTATATGTCAGATGGAAGTGACCTATTGACTCTTCGTGATCCGGAAACTTTTGCAATAACTGGATCGATCAAAGTTACAAGCGATCTGATCAGTGTGGATCAATTGAATGAACTTGAATGCGTTGACAAGCATGTGTATGCGAACATGTGGCAGACCGACACCATTATCGCTATCGATACGTCATCTGGTCATGTCGATACGATCATTGATGCTTCTGTTCTCCAAACCTATGAGGGCGTTAGCGATGCGGATGTTTTAAACGGCATCGCTTACAACAAAGCGTCAGACAGTTTCTTGTTAACAGGAAAGTTATGGCCGTTAATGTTTGAAGTTATATTTGAATAGCTTAATCAAGCCCCATAAGGGTAGTCAGTCCGTACCAATGCCCTGCCGTGTATCCACCATCGACTGGTAGGGCAACTCCTGTCACGAATGATGAATCATCACTGACAAGGAAATAGGCTGCGCCCGCTATCTCACTGGCTTCTCCCCAACGACCAAGCTTATGTTGGTCTCTTATCTTCTCAGCCCGTTCACCCATTAGCGAAACGGTTGCTTCAAACATTGGTGTGCGAATAAATCCAGGGCATATAGCATTGGCGCGTATTCCAAGTCTTCCATAATCATTCGCAAGGTTTTTTGTTAGGAGAATCACTCCGCCTTTCGACGCGTTATATGTTGATCCACCTTCGCATCCCTCGATTCCCTCGATACTTGCGACAGTTACGATGCTGCCTGATCGCTGCTCCATCATCGTTGGTAATACGGCTTTGATCGTCAGCATTGTTCCAGTGAGGTTCACGTCTTGAACGTGCTGCCAGTTCTCTAAATCAATTGTGTGAACTGGTCCACCTCCAGCAACTCCAGCTGATGTGATAACGGCATCAATTTGGCCGTATGAATCAACAATATTTGACACAACTTCTATTTGTGCTTGTTCGTCTCTGACATCGAGTTCGTAGAAGGACTCCTCACCGACAACAAGCTTGTTCCATTTGTCGGAGGACCGGAGATCTGAACCGATGACTGTAGCTGATTCAGCACTCAGTCGTTCAGCGCATGCAAGTCCGATTCCAGAAGCTGCACCAGTGATATAGCAGACTTTATTTTCTAATCTTCCGCCCATGACTCCTCCGAATCCTAAATGATTACCCGCAACGGATACCCTTGCTTATCGTAGTCGCGTCCGCCGATTATGACGGATTTGCCCCGAACGTATCTCTTTGCAGTCCAAGCAGCTGCAAAGGCATCTAATGCGTCATCCATTTTGCATTTTTGAGGAAGAGAACATAAGGCACTCTGAAGATCCGGAACTAACTCCTCAAGCAGTTCCATACGTTGGATAACCCCTTGTTCTGTTTTCTTTGAAAGCAAAGCACTTTCCGCCATCGCTGCGAAGGACGACTCGGGATGGCACTCCACAAACTTATCAGTATCGGAGGGATGTACGACGTTCCGCACTTGTCGGATTTGAGGCACTAGATTCCAAGCTTGGATAGATATGCCTTTCCCTGTGATTTCTCGGTTGCGTTCTAACGCTTCCTCATA
>DBHP01000070.1:0-8116 GCA_002295705.1 Candidatus Neomicrothrix sp. UBA825
TCCACCTACTTGACCCACTTGAACTAAGGATCTTTCTTGTTCTTCCAGCACGATCAGCTGTGACTCGCTCTGATTCTGCTCACTCCATGGTGATCCGGTCGTTGTAACAATTCTAAGATAACCATCGTGCTCGTCCATAGAAAACTGGTTCAGAAGTGTCCCATCCACGCTTCCTGATGCAACGTATTCGGCTGGGCTGTCAGGGCTAATTGAGAACCCATGCACATCTGTCGTATAGGATTCGGTCCATATCTCAAAATCGTCTTCTGATATGTCAGGATCAACCCATTTTGTTGTCGCTATATAGAAACGATCTATGGAAGAGTAAACAGTTTGGCCGCTTGCAAGAACTGCGACACCGTCACCAGAAGTCAATCCACTATCAATATCAAAACTCAATACGGAAAGGACATCAAATCCAGAGAAAGCGTTTGGCTTATGAAGCTTTTCGCAGGGGATAAGTTGACCTGTCTCAGTCGAATCATTGGAAGATAAGTGAAAGAACGGAACCCAGTCTTCAATAGTTGTTTCTTCGATTAGCTCTTTATTGAATCTTGTAGCTCTTTCTTCGGAACCTGGGTTACTCGGATATACCCATTCAAGTTGATTCGGGGCGCTATTAATAGCCATGCGGATCGTTGAGCCAACTAACCTCGCGCTTAAGTAGCTACCCGATATCGTCATTTCGCTTGCGATTTGCAGATTAAAGGGGTCAGATAAGTCAATTTCGATAATGCGAGTTTGTGGCTGATAGAAACCTCCTCGTAAATCTGTTTTCTCTTTCTCATCCCCGTCAATCGATGGCAGAATAGAATATCCGCCCCCATTTGCGAATAGAAAAGCCTTATTACCGTGGATGAACAATTCATACCCATAGAAGTCTTCACCTATAGCGACCTGACTTGACAAAGAACCGTTTCCACCGTTCACAGCAAAATGAGAAAGCATTCCACGATTTACGACAAGGATTCTTTCTCCATCGGTCTTGATTATGTCAGGTTCATCAACGCCTAACTCCTGAACATTTGTTCCAGTAAAATTGATTTCTCCAGAAGAACCTGAACTTGCACTGCCTGAATCATAAACTGCTGACTCCTCAGCAGCCATTGTGACCGCAGGCGCAGATTCCATCACACCTACCTCGGCACGCACCATTCCTTCTTGAAGGCCAATCCAAATAGGAAATCCCGTGTTATCCAAACCATATGGACCAACCCGCTCCAAAGCTCTTTCCTTGAGATGGCCAAGAACGCCTTCGCAGTCATCAAAGGGGATAAGTCTATTCACCAACTGGATATCAGTTGGGTCTAGTTCAACTTGGGACACTTCCGATGTGTCTGAACAAGCCAAAGTCAAAAGACCAAGTGACAGAAATGCACTGAATAATCTTTTCATCTTTATCTCCTATTTATGATGCTATGCCACTTTTGACGCAGCGGGCTTAGCTTTTGTTCCTGAATCCAGAATTTTTTTGAACCACTACTGTCGTTGCAGCCAACTGTTTCGCTGCTTCTCAAAAGTTTCAATAGCTTCTGTATGTTCCAAGGTAATCCCGATATCGTCAAGCCCTTTGAGGAACCTATCCTGTATCGAACTTTCCAGTGGGAAGTCGACAACTAGACCTATTTGAGCAATTTCAAGGGTGCGTTTAGCGATATCGATAACGAAATACAGGTTCGGATCGATTTGAACTTGTCGCATAAGTTCTTCTGCGATGGTCGTCTCTATCTCTACTGGTACTAAACCATTCTTCGTAGAGTTATTTTTAAAAATAGGTCCAAAACGAGGTGAAATAACGGCGTCAAAACCAGCTTGTTGTATTGCCCAGACGGCGTGTTCTCGTGATGAACCTGTTCCAAAGTTTGGGCCTGCAAGAAGAATATTTGCTCCTAAATAAACGTCATTATTTAAAACAAAGTCTTTATCGTCGCGCCATTCTGAGAAGAGGCCCTTTTCAAATCCCGTTCGTTCAACACGTTTGAGCCAGTCACTGGGAATAATTTGATCGGTGTCAACATCAGATCTGTCAAGTGGGACGGCGGTTCCTTCAATGATTGAAACAGGTTTCATGAAAGATCCTCAGGGGTCGCAAAATGTCCAGCGATCGCAGTTGCTGCTGCGACTCGAGGGGAAACCAAATGTGTGCGCCCACCGCGCCCTTGCCGCCCTTCAAAATTCCTATTACTTGTACTGGCGCATCGTTCACCGACAGTTAATTTATCGGGATTCATTGCAAGACACATAGAACACCCAGGTTCTCGCCAATCAAAACCACTCTCAATAAAAATCTTATCAAGTCCTTCTGCTTCCGCTTGTTCTTTTACAACTCTTGAACCTGGGACAACCAGAGTCCTCACGCCAGATGCAACGCTTCTTCCCTCAGCAACTGCTGCAGCGGAACGAAGGTCTTCAATTCTGCTATTGGTGCAACTGCCGATGAAGACAGTATCAACTGAAATGCTTCTCATTTCTGACCCTGCTTGGAGCCCCATGTAATCTAATGCACGTTCTGCTGCTTCACGTTCCGCTGGGTCAGCATAGTCTTGAGGGTTAGGAACGTAGCCGGAAACAGGAATGACCTGTCCTGGATTTGTTCCCCACGTCACCTGAGGTGAAATCGCTGCACCATCAAGAACAACTTCTCGATCAAAAGTAGCATCTTGGTCAGTAAACAAAGTCTTCCAGTAAGCAACAGCTTCGTCCCAATTCTCTCCCTCGGGGCAGTTCTCAAGACCCTTTAAATATTCAAAGGTAACTTCGTCGGGTGCGATAAGGCCAGCCTTCGCACCAAACTCTATTGACATATTGCAAAGCGTCATTCGGCCTTCCATGGAAAGACTCTCAACAACTGACCCTCGGAACTCCGCAATGGCACCTATCCCACCTCCAGTTCCTACTTCATTCAATATTGCAAGCACAACGTCCTTGGCTGTCGAGCCTTCAGGTAACTCTCCATTAATGGTGATTGACATGGTTTCTTGTACCGGCTGTGGAAGAGTTTGTGTTGCAAGTACGTGCTCTACTTCGCTTGTTCCTATCCCGAAAGCAAGTGCTCCAAATGCCCCATGCGTTGATGTATGGCTATCGCCGCAAACAACTGTCATCCCGGGTTGGGTCAACCCTAATTCTGGTCCGATAACGTGCACGATTCCCTGATGTGGATCCCCCATAGGGTAGTTGGTGATCCCGAATTCAGCCGTATTATTGCGAAGAGTTTCAATTTGTTTCAAGCTAATTTCATCTGCGATCGGTTGATCAATATTTTCAGTAGGAACATTATGATCCTCCGTCGCTACTGTCAGGTCAGGCCGTCGTACACGCCTACCATTCATACGCAATCCGTCAAATGCTTGCGGTGACGTAACCTCATGAATTAGATGAAGGTCGATATAGAGCAAATCAGGTAAGCCGCTCCCTGAGCGGACAAGATGGTCACTCCAGATTTTCTGACTTAAAGTTTTCCCCACAACGCTCCTTAACTCTGGTCAGTCTACCGACATGCGAGGGATTAGCTATCGGTGAGCTCCTCAGATTCTTCAAGATTTTCACAATTCACAACTTCAAGGTCATCAAGATTATTGGCCATTAAATCTGTGACGCGAGACCATAGTTGAACAGAAGGAGCGACAGGATCTTGAAACGCAACCCAAGTCCCCGCAGCATTTTTCCCACTAAATAATGCACTTGGAGGAATATCAATCTGCTTAACAGGGCTGCTATCTCCAGCGCACAGATACGCATTTATGGCGTTTGATTCACCATCTGAAGTGACAATTACCTGTGGGGTTAAGGTGTCTGACTCAAATCGGTCAAATAAATAGAGAGCTAAAATACCAACAGAGACAAGAAGAATGAGAGAGGCTAGTGTTCCCACAATCAATCTTGGCCAATCAGTTCCTAAATAGTAATCATTTGGGTGATAATAGTTTGTTGGTTGACGTTTTCGCGATCGCTGATTTATCGGCGGCACACTATTAGTAACTGCAGGACGAGAATAATTGGAAGTCTTGATCTTATTGGATGGCTTAGAAGGGTATAGCCCCTGACTCCCTAGTAATTTATTTCCTCTCAAGCCTGCGGCACCATCGGAAACTTTTCCAGGAGAATCTGGAAAAAGTGCCTCCTCGCTCTCACCCGCACTTTCTGAACCGCTATCAAGGTCCTGATTTATCTGATCTTCTGATGTCATGTCTTTAGTTTCGCCTAAAAGGTAAAGAATTTTATGTATAGGTACTAATCAATAGCAACAATTTTGACCTCAAGAAGACCTCCAGGAGCCTCATACTTAACGATCTGACCTATTTCATTTCCTAAAAGAGCTTCCCCTAAAGGCGAAGTAGGTGAAGCTACTACAGCATCCTCAACTCGCTCTTCAATGGAACCAACTAAGTATCGCTCAATCTCATCATCTCCAACGTATTGAATGGAGACAACCGACCCTTCTCGAACTGAATTTCCACCGACAGTATCATCAACAATCTCAGCGTTTTCAAGAATAGAAGAAATATGGGCAATTCGACCCTCCATTTTACCTTGCTCTTCTTTAGCCGCGTGATAATCACCATTCTCTGACAAATCACCGAGCTCCCGAGCAGTTTCAATCTTCCTAGCAATATCAATACGCCCAGTAGTCGTCAAAAGAGAATATTCTTCGTTTAGCCGATCGAATGCAGATTGTGAAAGTTTATGTACTTGCCCCATAACAAAATGTTACCTGTGTTTTAGCGTTTGCGATTCAGAAATTAACTGCGAGACTGGAGAACGGAAATAAAACACATATCATCAATAACACGAACATTTAAACGCATACACTATTTGATCAATAAAACACAGAGAAAAGTGGAATAGAGGAGCCCTTTTGAGTCACAAAATAGGAATAATCGGAGGAGATGGCATAGGGCCAGAAGTTATCAGTGAGGGGTTAAAAGTCATAGAAGCTGCTGGAATAAACCTTGACTTGCACAATTACGACCTCGGAGGTACCCGATATATCAAGGATGGGACCATATTACCCGACTCAATCCTTCAAGAATGGAGAAGCCTTGATGCCCTGTATCTAGGTGCTGTAGGTACTCCTGACGTTCCACCAGGGGTAATTGAGCGGGGACTTTTGCTCAAAATGAGATTTGAGCTTGATCTCTATATAAATCTTCGACCTTTTGTAAAGGAAGTTACAGAAGATTCAGACGCTCATAACTTTACAGTCATACGCGAAAACACAGAAGGAACTTACGCTGGAGAGGGTGGCTTCCTCAGGAAAAACACCAGTCATGAAGTAGCTACTCAAGGGTCGGTTAATACTCGACTGGGTGTTGAAAGATGCATACGCTACGCCTTTGAACTTGCTGCTAAACGCGAACGGAAGCATCTAACCCTAGTTCATAAAACAAATGTATTAACTTTCTCCGGAGATCTCTGGGAAAGGACATTTAATGAAATTTCACAAGAATTCCCACAGATTGACACAGACTATAACCATGTCGACGCAGCCTGCATCTACATGGTCCAAGATCCTCAGCGGTATGACGTTATCGTCACGGATAATCTTTTTGGAGATATCCTGACAGATTTGGGTGGAGCAGTCTCGGGAGGGATAGGCCTCGCTTGTTCAGCGAATCTAAACCCAGAAAAAGTAGCTCCTTCAATGTTTGAACCCGTACACGGGTCAGCGCCCGATATCGTAGGAACAGGGCAGGCTAATCCAACTGCCGCAATTTTAAGTGGGGCGCTTATGCTTGATTTTTTAGGAGAACCAGAAGTGGCAAGAAGAATAGAAACTGCCTGCGCAAAACCGTCAACACAAATGGGAACAACAACTGAGATAGGCGATGCAATCGCTAAACTCGTAATGACTTAAAGAAGGTAAAAATGCCTATTGAATCAACGAAAAGCATCTGGATGAATGGAGAGCTCGTTCCATGGGAGGAAGCCCAGATTCATGTATTGACCCACACGCTTCACTATGGAACAGGAGTTTTTGAAGGCATCCGAGCATATGAAACTGCTAACGGGCCAGCAATATTTCGTTTAAAAGAGCACATGGATAGGTTGATCAACTCAGCCAAGATTCTTTCAATCCCAATGCCATACACATCAGAAGAGCTTCAAGTTGCTGCAAAAGCCGTCGTGAAGGACTCAGGTCTCAGCAGCTGTTACATCCGACCTATCGCATACTATGGGTATGGGGAGATGGGTTTAGCAACGAGCAACTGCACTGTAGACGTTGCGATAGCCTGCTGGCCGTGGGGAGCATATCTGGGCGATGATGCGGCTACGAAAGGTGTACGAATGAAAATATCGTCATGGGTTCGCCACGACCACAACATTATGCCGCCCGCTTCGAAAACAACCGGCAATTACGCAAACTCAACGCTTGCAAAGATGGAAGCTCTAAATGCGGGCTACGACGAAGCGGTAATGTTAAACAAAGAAGGTCTCGTAGCCGAATGTTCAGGAGAAAACCTCTTTGTATGCCGCAATGGGAAAATAATGACTCCTCCATTAGTCTCGGGAGCCCTTGAGGGGATAACACAACATACGGTTATGTCTTTTGTCCGCGATTTGGGTCACGAAGTCACCTTTGAAGCTCTCGCACGGTCAGACCTATACACTGCCGATGAAATGTTCGTTGTCGGAACAGCAGCAGAAGTTAGCGCTGTCAACAGCGTAGATGACCGACCAGTTCCGTGCCCTGGTCCAATCACCTCACAGGTGGCTGATCTCTATGCTGATACTGTTCGTGGGAAGAACCCAAACTACGCCCACTGGTGTGAGGAAGTTTAATGCCAACCTCACCTCCAGAGTCAGTAGAAATATATGACACGACGCTCAGGGACGGAAGCCAACTCGAAGGAATATCGCTAACCGTTGAGGATAAGCTTCGGATAGCTGAACAACTAGACCAACTTGGCGTTCACTTTATTGAAGGAGGATGGCCAGGAGCAAATCCTAAAGATGACGAGTTTTTCCAACGTGCCAAAAGTGAACTCAAACTTAAACGATCTGAGTTCGTCGCATTTGGTTCCACACGTCGCGCTAAGGGAAAAGTTGACCAAGATCAAACACTCGCCAATCTGATCGGTGCAGACACCAACATTGTTTGTATCGTCGGAAAATGCTGGGATTATCACGTTACTGAAGCTTTACAAACCTCATTAGAGGAAGGAATTGCTATGGTTAGCGATTCAGTCAAGTATCTGGTAAGCCACGGGAAGAGAGTATTCTTTGATGCTGAACATTTCTTCGATGGATACAAAAACAACCCAGAATTTTCTCTGCGTGTACTAGAAGCTGCTTCAATAGCTGGAGCCGAACGCTTAATCCTATGTGATACCAATGGAGGATCACTACCTCAAGATGTTTCTGATGCCGTATCAAGTGTCGCAAGTCACCTTGATACCGGAATAGGGGTACATTTGCATAATGACACCGGTTGCGGGGTCGCTAACGCACTCGCTGGAGTCATGGCAGGAGCTATACAAGTCCAAGGAACTATAAATGGATACGGTGAGCGAACTGGAAACTGTGACTTGGTCTCAATCATCGCTAACCTTTCACTAAAAATGGGGATAGAAACAATCCCTCCCCAAAATCTTGACCTTCTAACACCCGTTAGCCACCATATTGCTGAATTGGTGAACATAACACTGAACCCTCAACAGCCCTATACAGGATCATCAGCCTTTGCCCATAAAGCTGGGCTGCATGTAAGTGCAATCTCTAAACGGCCTGATGCATATGAACACGTTTCACCCGAAAGCATCGGAAACGGCACAAGATTCCTAGTATCAGAGATGGCCGGAAGATCAACACTGGAGCTTAAGGCCAAAGAAATCGGAATTGACCTTGACGGGAAAATAATAGGAGATGTAGTGGAGGCGCTCAAAAAACTAGAATACGAGGGATACCATTTTGAAGTCGCAGACGCTTCATTAGAGTTATTGATGCGGGGAGCAAGCGGATGGTCCCAAGACTTCTTCAATCTGAAGAAATTCTCAGTGGATATGAATCATGTGGGTTCTGGAAGCCGTGCATGGAACGAGATCTCTGTGGATGTTGATACGAGAGCTGTCGTAGATCTTGATATAAACGGAAAGCAGCTTGTCGGTGTTGGAGA
>DBHP01000070.1:8517-11362 GCA_002295705.1 Candidatus Neomicrothrix sp. UBA825
ATTTCTCTTGTTGACTACAAAGTACGCGTTCTAGACACTGAAAAGGGTACGGGAGCGGTAACACGAGTGTTATTGGATAGCAGTAACGGTGAAGAAACATGGACCACCATTGGGGTCTCCGAGAATATAATTGAAGCAAGTTGGCAGGCCCTTGTTGATTCGATCGTCTATGGCCTCCTGCGCTCTCGCGCTGAAGAAAATTGAACTAAAGTTAGTTCATGGCTGCTCCAAGATACGTTCCATCACCTGTTCAGCAGAGGAAATACTATCAATCAACTCGGAAGACGAGCCACTCTTCCGGAGTCTCAAGACCTGCCGAAGTTTTCAGACATAACGCAAATCAGGAAGGCACAGGTCACCCTGGTCCAGACCAAGGATATGCATTGCGTTTAGTCAAACAGTTCAAAGACAAAGTCTTTCTTGTGCCCGGAGAGCATTGGGAAGACGCCGCAGAGGTAGCAGTGCTAACTGCGCTAAAACGAGCCTCTCTTTTTGGAAGAGCACCATGCACATATGACATTGAAGTAGGCCTCTGTATTTGGGGATACCTAGATCCAAATCCAGAAGAAGGACTTGTGGATCTGAGAAAAGACAACTTTGGCCATATCGGTTCAGCACACAATTACCTCATGCGACGTAACGTTTCTGACGCAATTTCTTTAACAGGACTCAAAAGGTCTCCGGAACTAATCCGAATGGATTATGAACAAAATTGGCGGGCAATGATTGACCCGTCAAAACTTGATGAAAGTTAACCCATCTTGTCGCCTACTTCATCGCGCGTTCGTTTCGCCCCTGCACCTTCAGGTTATCTCCACGTAGGGTCAGCTAGATCAGCTTTATTCAACTGGCTATTTGCTAAAAAAACGAATGGAGTCTTTGTCCTCCGAATCGAAGATACCAATGCTGAATTAGCAAGGCCGGAATTCTACGACGCCATAACCGAGCCATTGAAATGGCTTGGCCTCCAATGGGATGAAGGCCCTTTCTATCAATCTCAAAGATCAGAGAAATATCTAGAAGCAATTGAGGATTTATTGAAGAAAGGCTTCGCCTATTGCTGCGACTGCAGTCGAGAAAGTATTGAGGCGAGGAATAAGGTTAATGAATTCAAAGGGGGATACGACGGGCATTGTCGGAATAGAGGAGTCCAGGACGGCCTGAACGTGAGTATCAGATTCAAAACACCAAAGAACCAATTCGTTAAAATACGGGACTCTATACGAGGCGATGTCACTTTTGATACTAATGAATTAGAGGACTTTATCATTCGTCGAAGTAATGGAACTCCTGTCTTCCTTGTAGCAAACGCTGTTGACGATGCCGATATGGAAATCACTCACGTTATTCGAGGAGAGGACCTCCTTAACACGACCCCTAAAGTAATGCTTATGTGGGAAGCCCTAGGCTATGGTCAACCGCCCGAATACGCACACCTGCCTCTCCTTGTCGGTGAAGACAAGAAAAAACTCTCAAAGCGGAAACATTCAGTTGCCTTAGGTGAATTCAAGACAATGGGAATACTCCCGGAGTCAATGGTGAATTATCTAGCCTTGCTTGGGTGGGGACCAAATGATGACAAAGAGATTAGACCCATTGAAGAGATAGCGACCTTATTCTCACTTAAAGATATTAATAAGGCTCCAGCATATTTTGATATGAAAAAACTCTTCCATATCAACGCAGAATATATTCGAGCGCTTTCTCCCGAAGCATTCGTAGGCATAGCCAATGAGTATTTCCAATTAACCAATTGGCAGCCCATAAATTTTGATCTGAGTGTGCTCAGCGATCTATCTTCGCCAATACAAGAAAGAATTGAGAAACTTGCTGACATCAGAAACCTTGTTGATTGGCTATTCAATGAGGAACCAGCTACTGAGACAGACCCGAAAGAGATAAAAAAAATTATGAAATCAATGTCTGCAGATAAGGTAACCGATGTCCTTGACCTTGCAATAGAGCATTTGGGGAAATGCGATTGGCACGAGGAAGTAATCGGAGAAACAATTAACGGAATTGGCCAGTTGTTGGAGGCGAAATCACAAGTGCCAATCCGTGTTGCCGTAACTGGAAGAAGAATTGGGCTGCCATTGTTTAAGCCAATGGAGATATTGGGACGCCAAAAAGTTGTCGCAAGGTTACAAAAGACTCGGGCGGAATTAGGATAGTCGCTGCTATGCAGGATTCAGACTCCTACACGGATCATAGACCTGAGTCAGAAGCCATTAATCGCACGAATAGAGCGAGTGCCATAAAACTCTCAGCAATGTCCGTAGTCGCATTTGGCTTGCTCATCGTGGCATTTGTAGGAGTCACATTTGTTCAAGTTTGGTTTCAGTCCATGCGCGACGAAGTCAAAAGTGCCGACGCGATTGTTGTCCTTGGTGCAGCCCAATGGGATGGGGTTCCCTCTCCTATTCTAAAAGCTCGGTTAGATCATGCACTAGATCTATACGAGAAGGAGGTAGCCCCATATATCGTGACGACCGGATCGAAACAAAAGGGGGATCGATACACGGAGGCTTATGCGGGGTTGACCTATCTACTAGAGCGAGGAATTCCAGAAAGTAAAATTATTGTCATCGTGGATGGTTCAAACACTTATCAATCACTAAGTGCTACTTCAAGTGCAATTCAAAGTGTTGGTCTTGGAAGCAAAGTTCTGCTCGTATCCGACCCCTATCACGCACTGCGAGCGAAGGAAATAGCTCGTGAAGTAGGACTCGATCCCTCATTCTCCCCAACTCAACTAAATAGTTCCTTTGGGCAATTGGCTCGAGAAACCCTAGGTGCATCTATCGGTCGCTTTATTGGTTTTCGACGAGCAAGTACTTTAAGCGAA
>DBHP01000008.1:0-642 GCA_002295705.1 Candidatus Neomicrothrix sp. UBA825
GGATTAGATCGAGAACCCCTTCAAAGGCATATCAGGTGCGCGTTGTAGCCAGTTGTCTTCTCGATAATGGGCAGAAGCCTCAATCATGTGAAGAGTGAAGGCATGTCGAGAAGATTCTGAATGATTTGCACTTGACCAGTGGGGTAGTAGGCCATGTAAAACTACTAATGTCCCTTTAGAAGCCTCAAGAGGAATCTTTTCCTCTGTAGGGAAATCTGTGTTGTCAAGCGTTATCATTTCGGTTCCACCTCCATCTTTCCTCCGGAAGCGTTCTTTGGGGTTCTGTTTGTGCAGCCCAGGCAAACACCATAAGCATCCATTTTCAATGGTTGCATCTTCAAGAGCTACCCAGAAACCTATAACGGATGGTGGGTCAGTCCATAGAAAAGGGTGGTCAGTGTGCCATACAACCTCACCACCGATTTGAGGGGGTTTAAAGATATACATTGATTGCAGAAGAAGTGCCTCTACAAACCCAATATCGCTCGCAAGGTTTGCCACCTTTTCTTGTCTAACAAAATCGGAGAAGACAGGATCAAGATCATGTAATGCATGCCCTACTTTATTTAGGGAAAGCTCTGAAGGGGTTGAGTCCTTGCTTTGTTGTTCATAGAAAAACCGTATCTTATCTCCGGAGGTTAG
>DBHP01000008.1:1018-3042 GCA_002295705.1 Candidatus Neomicrothrix sp. UBA825
GTTCTCATCGTTCGCTGCATCAATGATTGTTGTCATCCTTGACATCAATAAATCGCATTCTTCAATTGAGAAAAAGTCCGGAAGTACTAAAACACCGTTTTCATCAAAAGAGTTCTTTTGCTCTGTGGTTAGCTCGCTCATGTTCTCTTTTATGTTTGCCCTCGTCGGTAGATTTGTCCATTCGCAGCAGGCATGCGTAAGCGTTGAGCAAAGAAGATCAAAACAATGATAACTATTGCATAGGGAAGGATATTTACCCACCAGTCCGGCACGGTATCGCTATAGAAGTACCAAAACGCCGATCCGGTAGCAAGAGTTAACGCAATAACGCCATCAGAGGTTCTTCTATTGCGTATTGCCCAAACAGCTACTCCGGTTAATGCAATAGCATTGACAAGTAGTAACGCGTGAGAAGCAAATCCGTCTAAATCTCTAAGCCCGAGTCCAAATGGATACCCGAAGATAAGTGAACCTGCAAGAATTCCACTCGGTCTCCAGTTACCAAAAATTAAGGCAGCTAATCCAATGAAACCTCTTCCGCTACTTCCGCCTTCTTGATAGATTCCTGACAATTCGGTGGTAATGAAAGCTCCGCCTAGACCTGCTAATCCGCCACCAATCGTTACAGCAAGGTATTTGTACCAGTAAATATTAATACCTTGAGATTCTCCGGCCCAAGGATCCTCTCCGCTAATACGAACACGAAGACCAAATCTCGTTTTCCATAAAATCCAAGTACTGATAGGAACCAAAGCAAGGGCGACCAGAGTAGCCCATGAAATTCTCGTAGTAAGTCCCAGCAATACACTTCCAATATCGCTTAACCATGGGATATCTGTATTCCGCATCGCCTTGAAGAGATTAGGAGTTCCCCAACCCCCAGCTAGGAAAGGCAAGGTGAGCTCGCCTGCACTTTCAACACGGGGTGATTGTGTTATGGATCCGCCTTGATATTGAGTGAATATCTCAGATGAAAGAAAACGCGCAGCGAATGGTGCCAAAATATTAATGGCTACACCGGAAATAATATGATCAACACCAAATCCGACAGTTGCTATTGCATGAAGAAGTCCACCTATGGCCCCTCCAATCGCTCCGATTAAAAGTCCCCAATAGGGTCCATAGTTAAAAGCTCCCCATGCTCCAAACCACATTCCCAATATCATCATTCCTTCGAGGCCTATATTTATAACTCCAGCTCTTTCAGAAAAGAGTCCCCCAAGTCCTGCAAGCAGTATAGGAACGCACCACCGAAGCATTGCTTGGGAAGTGCTAGTAGCTGTTAATCGACTGGTTTCATTTTGACCCAATTCCTGAACAAGAGTTAGAACAAGAATTCCGAAAGCTGCAAAGACTGGCCACCTGGCCCACGCAGGCACTTTTGAAAGCTGAGTAGTAGAGAGGTTCATGACGTCACACTCTCTGATAGTGCATCTCCTGCTTGTTTCGCCTCTTCTCTTAATCGGTAACGTTGAACTATTTCATAAGAGATCACAGCAGCAAGTAGAATTATACCCTGCATTATGTATACGATTTCGCGCGAGGCAGACCCAGTTATTTGAAGTACGCCAGAAGAGATATCTAAGAATGCAAAAACTATGGCGCCGATTGCAATTCCACCGGGGTGATTCCTGCCTAAAAGGGCTACTCCTATGCCTGCAAACCCTAAGCCACTAACGAAATTTGGATTGTAGCTCCCGAGCTTTGCTACTTCAGCCATTCCAACAAGTCCCGCAGCCATGCCTGACAGCACCATGGCTCCTAAAACCATTCTTTTGTCCTTCACACCTCCAGATCGAGCAGCAAAAGGATTGATACCGCTAGCTCGAAGATCAAATCCGAAACGAGTTCGATTTACAACAATGTGGTAGACAATACCAACCGCAACTGCAACTAGGAGAAAACCAGTTAATTCTTTACCTTTACCGATTTCTCGCGTGAAGATCTCTAACCAGCTATTGATATTTGGCATAATTCCAGATTCTGGAATTTGTTCTGTACCAACTCGCGTGGCTGAATCTATT
>DBHP01000081.1 GCA_002295705.1 Candidatus Neomicrothrix sp. UBA825
TCAGAGAAGAGGAAAAAGTTCGAAACCTTTGAGGGATCTGATCGACAAGGTCGAGGCAAATTAATCAATGTATTGCGTAGTGAGCCGATAATGGAAACCGACGTCCCCCAAATATTTGGTTGGACAAATGATCACAAAAGATGCAAGCGTGTTCTTAAGAAACTAGAAAAAGATGGACTTATCGTGATCACAGACTCAGGAAAAGTATCTCTTCCCAAATGAGCAAAAAATGAACGATCTAGTATCTCTTACCTCTGAAGAAGCCCGAAGAATCAACCTTGCTGCTCAAGGTTTTTCCTATAAAAGAACACCGGACGAAGCAAGCGCCTCAGAACTCAATTCAATCATGAACTCTATGAAGGTCGTGCAACTTGACGCAGTTCCCATAGTGGTGAGGACCCAATACCTTCCTTTCTTCTCAAGGTTGGGAAATTATAAAATAAGTCTCTATGACGAAATTGCTTATGAGGAGGATAAATGGTTCGAGCTATGGGCTCATGAAGCGAGCATCGCACCAGTCAAAAATGAGCCATTTTTTCGATTTTTAAAAGAACGCGCTAAACGTGGCGATACATGGAAAGGACTATACAAAGTAGCGACTGAAGAGCCCGGATACGTCAAAACAGTCCTTGAAGAAGTTAGACAACGTGGTCCACTGCAAGCAAAGCACTTAAATGACCCAAGATATCTAAAACAATCAGGATGGGGAAGCCGGTCCGTTGGCCAACTCGCCTTAAATTGGCTGTATCGCATAGGAGAAGTTGGAATTCGACGAGGAAATAATTTTGAAAAAAAATACGATCTGATTTCAAATATTGTCCCTTCTGAAATTCTCTCACTCCCGAGTCCAACAGAAGAAGAATCATTAAAAAAACTCTACCTCTGGGCTACGAGTGCAATGGGCGTTGCAAGTGCAGGAGACATACAAGATTACTTTCGCACTCGTTCCTCAAATACCTCCACTTTGCTCCAGGAACTAGTAGAAGAAGGACTCCTCATGAAAGTGGCGGTAGAAGGGTGGGGTCTAGAATCTTTCGCTATAAGCGGTTTTGGAATCCCAAAAGAAATTTCGCCAACCTGTGTTCTATCCCCTTTTGATCCGATCACATGGAACCGTGAA
Source organism: Candidatus Neomicrothrix sp. UBA825 (assembly GCA_002295705.1). Lineage (GTDB taxonomy): Bacteria > Actinomycetota > Acidimicrobiia > Acidimicrobiales > UBA8592 > UBA8592. The sequence continues at coordinate 1,121 of DBHP01000081.1, forward strand.
CGTCTAAGAAGAATCTTTGATTTTGATTACAAGCTCGAAATATATAAACCAAAATCGAAACGGGAATTTGGTTATTATGTGATGCCCTTTATGCATCATGGTCGGATTGTAGCCAGAGTCGATCTAGCCAATAGGCGACAGACAGGCGTGCTTGAAGTTTTAGGGGCTTTCTGTGAACCTTCATATGATAGTGGAGCTATCTCCAAGCCTTTATGGGAAGAAATTGTACTACTGGCGACCTTCGTGAGGTGCTCGGCGATCTTAATCAAACGTAGGGGAAACTTGTCTCAACCATTAATTATTGAACAGAAAATGTCTAAGTAATTAGTGACGACACAATTTGCTTAAAGATGCCATTGGCAATCTCAATCATTTCTTCATCCGTTCTATCCTGAATGGGATGAGATGTGAAAACGCAGGCGGGAGAAGAAGCTAAAGCTTCAGATTGATCAACAGCCGCAGTAATAAACTGCTCAGTCGCAACCACTACTCCAGGAATGCCCCGTTTTTCAAGATCGGTCATGTCATGCACACTGCATGTAGTACAACTACCTCAATCAGCGAGTGCTTCAATCACAGCATCACATTGAGATGCTATTTCATGTCTCAAATCAACCGGAGCCGGTTTGGTGAAGGTTGGTTTGATAAAGCGCTTTACGTCTGCTCCTGCTTCAACGAGTAACTCCTCAAGTGCATCTAGAAAAACATTACCTCGAGGCTTGCTAATATCAAGCAAACCAATCGAAGAGCCATCTAAAGTTTGGAGTCGTGCAGGGCTAGCAACGGTTTCTTTAGTGACTTCTGATGTTGGATCAAGGACTTTAATGGTCACTTTAGGATCTCCTTCGTCGTATATTTGCTTCCCTTATCACCTGAAAGCCAACCAGCGATACTCGTGGAGAATAGTCCTGCTCCACCACCACCAAAGACTATAATCAATCCGCCATCAGGTCTAAACTTGGGGAGTTCTATCCCGGCAAAGTCCTCAGGTAGCCCCTCGGCTATGCCGTTGGCTCCTCGGATTAGTTCGTCAGTACTTCGAATAGAATGTTCAATTATTGCACGATTTAGATCTTCTTTAGACCAACCAGCGTCTGCAAATCGTGCGGCATGTTCAGGGCTAATTACCAAAATAGCGTCCATTCCAAGGACAATCTTCGGATGGCAGTTAGAAAGGAGCCCCAAAGCGAGGCTTCGAGCTAACTCATCAGGGGATCGGGACAATTGATCAACTATTAACCTAGGACCTTCACCCGGGAAAACCGTCACCGTATTCTGCGAAGGAGAAAATCCTTGACTTTGCGAATAAGACGGCCAAGGAGACCCTTCCTCATCCTCAGCGAAACACAGACCTACCTTTGCTGGACTTCCATGAGTCGCTCGATCGACCCCACCGGGCTTTCCACCCCCAACGTTCCTGATTGTCAACTGAACAGCTCTCCCTATTGTGCTATTGGCACGATTGCCTTGACCAAGAAGGTTCATCCCAGAATTCATACCCACCTCATGACGAATAGGTCCATTCACAAACAAGACAGGCCCGACTGGCATCGTAGTTGCTAGTAAACCATGCATATTGAATTCATCCGTGCAGACAGCCTCCAGAGCAGATATGACGATCGGTAAATATTCAGGTTTGCAACCCGCCATGACTGCATTGATGGCAATCTTTTCTATTGAAAGATCAACAAGATTTGGAGGTACCGGAGCAAGGATTTCATCAGATGATCTACTTGTACCTTGAAGCATCCGCAAAACACGCTTAGATGTTGGCGGAACTAGGGGAAGCCCGTCAGACCAACCTAATTCAAACATCTTTTCAACTTCATCTTCTGCCGCTGCGAATTCAACCAAACGGCTACCTAATCCCGATCCGTATTTTTTTTCAAGAGCGGGAAGCAGGTCCGGACTGACGCTAAGGGATCCGCATCCAGGGCTAAAATCTTGAAAGCTTTCGGAGCAAAGGTCAGGGATTCCACTGAAGTCCTCCCATTCACTTTTAAGCCAGCCAACAATTCTGCCTACTTCAACTCCATCCTCAAATTTTAGTAATGAAGGGACCGTGTCAATCCCATGTTGAAAACTTATTCGCAAGTCTGAATCATCAATAGTTATGTCAAGCGCAGGGAAATCCTTGTTGTCTTGTGAAAAGATCGCATTAAGCTGACCAGAATCAGCAAATCTTGACAAAACTGGCTCAATTAACAGACACGTAGGGCAATCCTCCTTAACAAAAGCGACATAACCATCGCTGAATAGTTCAAGGTCAGAATCCATCAAAAATTACATTAACATCGCTGTTGAGGCACTACAAAGCATCATCTAATACTGAGATGATTAAAAGAGCAGGCTGGCGTCTGCAGCTGAAGTTACCACACAGAACTCCGAGTAGCGTCTAACCTTATGAATTAGAGAAATGGAGATTACAGATGTCAAACATGGTCATAGAATCAGGGGACTTTCGCAAAGTCCTAGGCAAGTACCCAACAGGCGTTACGCTAGTTAGTTCTCAGGATGATCAGGGGCCGTTTGCGATGGTTATAGGATCTTTCGGTTCCGTTTCGCTCGATCCGCCGCTAGTCCAATTCATGCCTGCGAAAGATTCTGGAACTTGGTCAAGAATCAAGAAGACAGGAAGATACTGTGTGAACGTGCTAGGTGAACATCAACTTGATTTGAGTAACAGTTTTTTCAACAAAGAAAAAGATCCCTTTGAAGCAATCCAATGGAGCGAAAGCACTCTCGGCTCCCCAATTATTGAAGGCTGCATCGCATGGATTGACTGTTCAATAGGCGATGTGCACGAGGCCGGCGACCATTGCATCGTTATCGGGGAAGTCCATGGCCTCGGCGCTTCGGAGCAAGATGACGGCCCGCTCTTATTCCTTGGAGGGTCCTATGGTTCATTTAATAATGATATAGGAGGGGAATGATGCCGATTTATGCCCTAGGAGACCTAGAACCAGTCATAGACTCGACTGCATACATCCACCCAGAGGCAGTCGTAATAGGAAACATAACTATTGGCTCAGAGTCGTCTATTTGGGCTTGCGCTGTTCTTAGAGGCGATGATGGAGCCATAAGTATAGGGAATCGAACCAACATACAAGACGGCGCGGTAATACACACCACACCTATCTTCGGAACAACCATTGGAGATAACTGTACAATAGGTCACCTTGCGCATCTTGAAGGCTGCACGATTGAAGATGGGGCATTAGTAGGGACAGCATCAGTTGTGCTTCATGATGCAAGAGTCCAATCCGGTGCACTTGTGGGTGCAAATGCTGTAGTTACAGGTGGCACGGTCGTTCCACCTGGGGCAATGGCTTTAGGCATACCAGCTAAAATACGTGAGGGCATGGCAAATCAAGACGAAATCCGTTTAGGAGTTGAGTCATATGTCTCACGCGCAAAATGGTTTAGTAAAGAACTTCGTAGAATAGACTAATATATTGTAAAACAAATCTTCTAAACCATTTACGGAAAGCTACTATGGAAGAAGATAAATCCCCGAAAGTAACTCATGACTCAAGCAAACACAGGAATTGACCTCAGCAAATATCAACTTGGCTGGAGCGATGATGAAGATTATGTGTTCAAGCCCAAAAAAGGTCTAAACGAAGACCTCGTTCGAGAAATTTCGTGGATGAAAGGCGAGCCAAACTGGATGCGTGATTTCCGCGTAAAGTCACTCAAACAGTTTGAAAAACGACCAATGCCCCATTGGGGTGGTGATATGTCAGAAATTTATTTTGACGACATCTACTACTACATCAAACCAAGTGAAGCTGTCGTTGACGAATGGGAAGATGTCCCTGAATCAATCAAAGATACTTATGAGAAGTTAGGTATCCCAGAAGCAGAAAGAAAATACCTAGCTGGGGTAACAGCACAATACGAATCTGAGGTCGTCTATCACAAAAATCGTGAAGATCTTGAACGGCAGGGCGTCATTTTCTGCGATATGGACACTGCTCTGCGCGAATACCCAGAAATCGTCCGGGCGTACTTCGGTAAAGTAATACCCTCAAACGATAATAAATTCTCTGCCTTAAACTCTGCAGTCTGGTCCGGTGGATCGTTCATCTACGTTCCTGAAGGAGTTGAGGTGGAAATGCCATTGCAAGCATACTTCAGGATCAACGCAGAAAACATGGGCCAATTTGAACGAACACTTATCATTGCCGATAAAGGTTCAAAAGTGCACTACATCGAAGGATGTTCAGCCCCCGTCTACAGCACTGACTCTCTTCACTCTGCTGTCGTAGAAATTGTGGTCAAAGAATCCGCCCGCGTTACTTATACAACAATTCAAAATTGGTCAAACAACGTCTTCAATCTCGTAACAAAGCGGGCTGTTGTAGAGGCTGAAGGCCACATGGAGTGGATTGACGGAAATATCGGTAGTCGGCTCACTATGAAATACCCAGCAGTCGTTATGGTAGGGCCAAAAGCATCAGGTGAAGTTCTATCTGTCGCATATGCCGGAGACGGTCAACACCAAGATGCCGGAGCGAAAATGACTCACGCAGCACCGGAAACCACTTCAAAGATTGTTTCAAAATCCATTTCAAAAGATGGTGGCAGGTCTAGTTATCGCGGACTAGTCCGAGTAGAAGATGACGCATATGGGTGCAAAAGCCACGTACAATGCGACGCTTTAATCCTTGATGAAGATTCAATAAGCGATACCTATCCTTACATGGAAATCGGCTCAAAGGATGCAGTGATTGGTCATGAAGCTACCGTATCTAAGGTCGCAGACGAGCAACTCTTCTACTTGACAAGTAGAGGCCTAACTGAAGAACAAGCAACCGGAATGATAGTCAATGGCTTTATTGAGCCAGTTACTCGAACTCTTCCAATGGAATATGCAGTTGAATGGAGCAGGCTAATTGAGCTACAGATGGAAGGTTCCGTCGGTTAAGCTCAAAGAGTCCAAGACAGCTCAA
>DBHP01000093.1 GCA_002295705.1 Candidatus Neomicrothrix sp. UBA825
GCAGACATTATTGAATCCCCCCAATGATCAGCAAGTTCTGAACCACCAGGAACACCGGTTGTGTTTTGGTGGAAAAGCCTAGACCGACTCCCGTTAAGACCATCCTCAGAGCCATATGCAAAGGTAACCGCTCCGGCTTCAAGAATTGACCCAATACTTTCATTAGGGGTCCCGATAGCTAGATCATGAAAACCATCTCCATCAAAATCTCCAGCTTCTAATACGCTACCCCACTTATCATTTGGCTCATTCCCGCCCGCCATGTTTGGGCTTCCTTGATGGAATAGCTTAGATTTGCTGGTTTCAAAGCCAGCTTCCCAGCCATACAACAAAGTTACAGCTCCTGAAAATGATTTAGTCCCGATACTTTCGTCTGGGTTTCCAACTGCCAGATCAGAGTAGCCATCTCCATTGAAATCACCTGTTGCTAGGGTCTCTGCCCAGTGATCACCTTCTTCAGGTCCTCCTGGTATATCTGGAGTGCCTTGGTGAAATAGCAGGGAACCATTTGTAATCAATCCTTGATCGGAGCCAAACATTATGGTGAAGGCTCCCGCATTTTCTATAACGCCTATTGATTCTCCCGGCGCTCCTATAATTACGTCATCGTAACCATCTCCATTAAAATCAGCTGAAGCAAGAGAACTTCCCCATAGATCCCCAACTTCATTGCTTCCAGGGACACCTTCTGTATCTTGATGAAATTCCGCTGCATTTACAGAGCTGATTCCGGTTGATCCCCCGAATAGTACCAAAACAGAGCCAGCATCAGCTGACTCGTCGACATCCTGATAAGGTGCTCCGATTACCAAATCAGCGTAAGAATCTCCATTGAAATCGCCGGTGACTAATGAGCTACCCCAGAGATCATTTTTTTCATTTTCTCCAGGAATTCCAGATGATCCTTGATTGAAACTCCAAGACGAGTCTGACCTCAAACCTGTAACACTGCCGTAAAGGATCCATACTGATCCTGAGTTGATAGTTTGTCCGATATCCTCTCTTGGTGCTGCGATAACGAGATCATCAAATCCATCTGCATTGAAGTCTCCATAGGACAGAGACTCGCCCCAATAATCCATTCTTTCATTTGCCCCCACAATTCCTGTGCTTCCTTGATGGAATCTTTTATTCATAGAGGAATTTAGGTTAGGACCGTATAACACTGTGACACTACCTGCCCCCATGTGGCCGCCATGAAATGACCCAGGTGCGCCTACTGGAATATCCGCAAACCCATCTCCATTAAAATCTGGACCAAAGATATTTATTGCTTGCATATGGGATCCAATTTGTTCACTAGGTTGAGCGTCAGCAAATGCATTACTTGAAGAAATAGCAACAGGAGCTACAAGAAGTAACGCAATCGCAGGGATAAATGATTGATAAGTGCGCATGATTTATCAGAGGTAATGATAAACCCTCACGGTTACATATAGACGCATGGTGCATACTTGCGTTTATTAGATGAATAATGGGATCACAAGAGCAACAACCATCATTACAGCAGTTAACCCGGCGACAATCTGTATTGTTCTCTTTTGCATTTGTGGGCCGTGAGGGATTTGAACCCCCGACCCCCTGCGCGTCATGCAGGTGCTCTAGCCAACTGAGCTAACGGCCCTGAGGAAATTGATGCTAGCAGCCAGAGCCCAATGTCACTCAACTTAAAGCTAATTAAATATGTCGCTTAAGTCCTGAAATTCCGGCTAGAAATATTGCAACTGATCCGCCGAACGCTACCCATAAGCCTTCGACAATGTCTAACTTAGCCTCATTCGCATAGGCCGCATCAATGTCAGGGTATTTCATGATTAAGTCTTCAGAGATACTATCTGATGTATTTGTAATATCTATAAGGCTAAAGAGCATAAGAATCACTAGAAAAACACCACAAATTATTATTGCTAGGCCCACCCATCTCTTACGTTTTCCTCGAAGGAGAAGAGCAGACAGAAGACACACTATTAACCCAAAGCAAAGAATACCTACCCCATTCGAATCCTCTATCGCACTGACTGAGCCCTCCGATAGACTTCCCCCCGCTGTAGCCCAATCTAGGAATGCCGAAATAACGACAACGATTCCCGCACCCAAGGCTATTAGACCACTGAACATATCCGACGGCGTCTGTGGTTTCATAAAGCGCACCTTTGACTTTCCCTTGGACGGAGCCCACTCGGTGTCTTCTTTGGCCTTACGAAGATCCCTTATCATCTCAGGATCCAGTACCTGACTATCCATTCCGTATCGTTCCTTGAAGTGGCTTACAATATTTCCTTCTGTGATTTCACCTGTGCTATCGGGTTCAGTAGTGAAAGCGCTAACTTCCTTTTCCGGCTCAGACCTTATTATGTCAGAAGGCGGATACCATTTGCCTTTCTCATCTTTCCACCAGTCTGGACCGTGAGAGATATCACTCATACCTATAGAGTAGTCTCTAATCTGCGTTCAGTGGTCGCAGGGGCATGGCAGAGCGCCGGGCGGGATTTGAACCCGCGATTGTACGGCTTTGCAGGCCGCTCCCTTGGGCCGCTCGGGCACCGACGCATGACAACGAAAACGTTGTTGTTTTACCCTACTGCGAAGAAAAGGGAACAACACAATCTTCGAGTTCTGAGCGGATGACCGGCCTCGAACCGGCGACCTCAACCTTGGCAAGGTTGCGCTCTACCAACTGAGCTACATCCGCAGGTTAATAATCATACTAAACGAATGGATGAATATGACGTTCCCCATGGCATCGTTCTCCTTCTAAGAATTTCCGGACCGAAGATCAATGCGAAGCACAAGGAAACCATCTTCAAAACTGGCATTTGCATCTCCGATTATTGCAAAGTCTTGAAAATCAGTTTGTGCTTGGGCAATGAAACGTTGCCGTTCCTCACCTCCTACCGGCGGTAGGTCGCGTTTCTTTACAGCAGCTGCCCTATCCTTGAATCGTTTGATCATCTCATCCGTGTCTAAAATGTCTTCCATCATGGAAGCTTAGATCAATGCAGGACGATATGGCCCCGAACACTATAAGATTTTAATTTTTACGCCACAGTCTAAATGGTTTGTTTTCCCGTTTGGTATTTGCCTCAGACACAGCCCAAGAGACTTTGTTGTTTTGTTGTTTTGTTGTGCTAGTTAAAGTCATCGTTGATTGAAGGTCATTGAAATAGTTTTCTTTTGCCATCTGAGCTGTCTTGTACCAATAGAAAAAAAATAAAATAACTGAGATAGCAGCGATTATTAAAAGACCGATTACAGCTCTCTTAACCTCAAAGGTAGACGTAAGTCTAGAGATTGAGTCGTTGAAACCAGTTTCTGAACCTATGTCTGACTCGCTTACCTGAGCAAAAGCAGAATTGCAGAAAATGACGCTAAAGCATAAAAAGGTAAATAGATAGTTAGCGAATCGTTTCATTTGTTCTATTTCTGGTGCTTTGGACATGAGTAGGTTGTGCGTCCTCCAATATTATATCTAATGAGCGGCACTCCGTCTTTGGGGCATAAACCTTCAGGCACCCGATGATTTTGCAAGTTTCCCATATGCGAACCGCCAAGATCAGTAAGCTCGGAGATTGTTTGGGTGGTATGACGAAATAGTCTACGCTTGTCATTGCGTGACAGACCGTTCGATTGACGTCGCGGGTCTATTGAACTTCGCCACAGTATTTCATCTGTAAGGAGATTACCTAATCCGGCGATTTTTGATTGGTCCATAAGCCTTGCCTTTATTGGACGTGCTGAATGGTTTAATACTTCTGAAAGAGAGAGCGCCGTAATCTCATAGAGGTCTATTCCCAGAGTAGCTAGATTTGGATTTATTTGAACTGCCCCTAATCTTCTGGGATCTCTGATTGAAAGCGCTCCTCCATCTTGAAACTTTATATAGAATCGATCCCATTTGGGGTTGTCGCTTGAGCTTGAGTATTCAAGGACTTTGATTGCAGAACTTCCATCAACTAGTAGTCGTCCTGTCATCCCGAATCGCAGTCCTAATTTGTAATTATTAGATATTGAAAGAACCAGTAATTTTCCTTTTCTTTCAGCCTTGATGAAACAATTTCCGATCAATAGGTCTCTTAACTCAGCGGGGCTACATGCTCTCTCTAGGTATTTATGGTCGATAATTTCTATTGATTTAATTTTTCGATTGAGCGCCTGTAGTGCCGTTTGTTTGTAATATTCGACTTCAATTCCTTCAGGCATTTTGACTGCCACATCACCTTAATTATGTTTTATTTGTCTTCTAGAAACTTCTTAAAGATACCGCCTATCTCTGCTGCAGCAAGAAGAAACCCATCATGACCGTTTGGATCTTCTATCTCTTCGTAACTACAGCTTCCTCCAACTGACTGGATAACCTTTTGAATCTCTTGTTGCTGGTGAGGTGGGTAAAGGATATCTGTTGAAATACTAGCGGTTGCGACTTTAGCCCTTATTCTCCTTGCGGCATTCTCTAGTGAACCTCTTCCTCTAGATATATCATGAGTGTCCATTGCGCGATTCAATACAAGATAAGAGTTAGCATCAAATCTGCGTATTAACTTCTCGCCGTGATAATCAAGATAAGACTCGACTTCGAATCTATCCCATAAGCCAAAGAGAGAGTCCTTGTCAACTAAATCGCGACCGAAGCGTGCTTGAAAACTTGTATCGCTTCGGTAATGAATTTGAGCTATTGCACGCGCTGTTGCTAGCCCTGCATGTGGGCCGTCTCCTGGGACTGCTTCATAGTAGTTCCCTTCTCGCCATCTAGGGTCAAGCGCTATAGTTGCTCTCCCGACAGCGCTCCACGCGATCTGTTGAGCGCTAGCGGCAAGGGATGTCGCTACAGGAGCAATTCTGGATGCTCGCTCTGGGAACATTGCTCCCCACTCAAGGACTTGCATACCGCCCATTGACCCACCGATTATGGCATGCCATTTGTTAATTCCTAGGTAATCAGCAACTTTTGCTTGGGCTCTTACTATATCTCGGATTGTGATATTAGGGAATACGCTCCCATATGGTCTGTTGTTCACAGGGTTAAGTGAAGACGGACCCGTGCTACCTTGGCAACCGCCAAGAACATTTATGCAAACAACAAAAAATTCGTCTGTATCTACTGCTTTTCCGGAACCGACAATATCGTCCCACCACCCTTT
>DBHP01000121.1:0-5909 GCA_002295705.1 Candidatus Neomicrothrix sp. UBA825
GTTGCATTTGCCAGAAACCCAATGGTTCTAGCGAACATTGGATGGGATCTGCAAGCTTTGAGCAAGGGCCGATTTAATTTGGGATTGGGAAGTCAGATAAAACCCCATATCACAAAACGCTTCAGTATGGAGTGGTCAAAACCAGCTGCTCGCATGCGCGAAATGGTATCTGCAATGAGAGCTATTTGGAATACTTGGATAACCGGAGAGAAACTAGAGTTTCGTGGTGATTTCTATACCCATACGTTAATGACACCGTTTTTCACACCCGATAAGGGTGATTTGGGTGATTTTGGGGCACCAAAAGTATATTTGGCTGGCGTAGGAGAACTAATGACTCAGGTTGCTGGAGAGGTTTGCGATGGATTCATTGCACACGGTTTCACCACTGAAAAGTATTTACGCGAAGTGACATTGCCTAACCTAGCAAAGGGTCGAGAGAAAGCGGGAAAATCACTTGACGAGTTCTCAATTTCAGGACCTTTCTTTGTTGTCACCGGTCAAAATGAAGAAGAAATGCAATTCGCTGAAAGCGCAACACGTCAACAAATTGCGTTTTACGGATCAACTCCCGCATATAAAGGTGTTTTGGAGTTACACGGCTGGGAAGGTCTTCAAGATGAACTTAATCAGCTTTCTAAGCAAGGTAAGTGGGTTGAGATGGGAACTCTAATAGACGATGAGATGCTTAACACGTTTGCCGTTGTCGCCGAGCCCGACAAAGTTGCTCCAGAGCTGGGACGCCGTTATGGAGATATCATTGACAGATTGAGCTTCTACGCCCCTGGCCAATCAAATCCAGAGCAATGGCGTGGAGTCATGGAAGCACTCAAAGAGGTTTAACTTCTCATCATGACTTTAATTCCTAATTCTGTTACAGAAATTACAGTTGATTGGCTAAATTCTGTGCTCCCTGCAGAAATGCAAGGAATACAGGACATGCAATGGGAGGATCTTGGCGAGGGAGTTGGAATTCTCGGCGAGGTCAGCAGATTACATTTGACCTACCTTGAGGGTGCTAGCGGGCCGAAGACGATTATAGCTAAATGCCAATCCCCTGCGCCCGAAAATATTTTTCTCTGCCAAGCTATGGGGTTTTATTTTCGCGAGGTTAACTTCTACCAAAAACTCACTGACACACTCCCAGTAAAGGTTCCACGTTGCTACTACTCCGACATTTCGAGCGATGGCATCCCTTTCGTACTCTTAATTGAGGAAATATCGGACATCACGATCCTTGATCAGATTAAAGGGGCAGATGTTGAGTCAACCAAACGCGTATTTTCTGAACTGGCTAAACTGCATGCCTATTATTGGGAGTCAGAAAAACTATATGCTCTTGACTGGTTGCCACCCATGAATAACGACATGTACAAGGGTTCGTCAGCTCTCGCTGCGGAAAAGCTTCCAGCTTTCAAAGAAAATTGGGGCGCGATTGTGAGTTCTAATGTCCTTGATGCCGTTGAAAGATTTATTCCTAACTACGGGTCTTTCCTTGATTGGGCAGTTTCACAAGGCAACCAAACCTTTACGCATACTGATTGCAGGTGCGAGAATTATTTATTTAGTGAAAGCTCTGAAATCACCATCATTGACTTTCAACTTGCTACCAGATTCTGGGGGGTGTGGGATATTTCAAATTGGTTGAGTGCCTCACTAACCGTTGAGACAAGACGAGAACATGAAGAAGAGTTAGTTGCGCATTATCACAATCAACTTCTAGCTAATGGAGTCGCCAACTATTCGATAGAGCAATGTTGGAATGACTTAAAAGCTTGCTTGATGATGCAAACATTTAGTCAAGTCATTGTAAGTGATCTTGATGGCTCAAACGAGAGAGGCAACGAATTACTAGCACAATTTATCACTAGGACATTTTCAGCAGCAGAGGACCATGATTTAGCTTCATTTCTGAAAAAACTTGGTTTCTGATGGCAAGAATCTTGATAACGAATGATGATGGAATTTCTTCTTTAGGACTACACGCAGTTGCAATCGCACTGCATGAAGCAGGACATGAGGTTTTAGCAGTTGCTCCCTCAGGAGAAAGGTCTGGCTGGGGGGCTGGCGTTGGAACTCTCGATAATGGATCCGAATTTAGTGTGGAACAATTTGAAATACCTAGTTATGAAAGAATAAGTGCTTGGGGCGTCGATGGGCCACCCGCATTTTGTGTACTAACTGCAATGCTGGAAACTTTTGGGAAGAGGCCAGAGCTAGTCATCTCAGGCAGTAACGATGGGGCCAATTGCGGGAGAGGCATCTTACACTCAGGTACAGTAGGCGGAGCGATGATTGCTCAGAATTTCGGTCTATCTGGTATTGCTCTGAGCCAGAAACGCACCCCCCGTGAAATGATTTGGGAAACAAGTGGTGAAGTTGCAGTAGCAGCTGTGAACTGGATATTAGAAGCTCCGCGAAAGACAGTTCTTAACATAAATATTCCAAATAGAACCATTGATGAAGTCAAGGGAGTCCGGATTGCGCGAATCGCAGCATTTGGAACTACTCAGACTTCCCTAACCGGAACTGTACCAGGCAATTTACGTATCAAAGTTAGCCCTAGGGACGTAGACCTCGCTTCCGATACGGACACAGCTTTACTTGATGAAGGGTTTATTACGGTGACCGGATTAATTGGGTATCGTTCAGAAAATGAACAATGCAGAGATGTGGCAGAATCTATCGAGCGTTATGCTAATCGTTTAAGTTAAGGAGCCATTGTGGATAGACCAATCTTTGAAGAGGACCATGAACTATTCAGAGGCACGTTTAAACAGTTCGTCGAGAAAGAGATGGTTCCTTATAACGAAATATGGGAAGAGAATGGAATAGTTGATAGAGACTTATTTCAAAAAGCGGGCGAAAGCGGATTTCTAGGCATTGACCTCCCCGAAAAGTTTGGTGGCGGAGGGATAAATGATTACAGATTCAATCAGATTATGGGTGAGGAGTTTGATCTTGCTGGTGTAGCAACAGCGGGTTCAGGAATAGGGCTACATAATGATATCTGCCTTCCATACTTCAAGGAATACTGTAATGAAGAACAAATGGAGCGCTGGATGCCAGGTTTAACAAATGGCTCGCTTATCACGGCAATTGCTATGAGCGAACCTGGAACTGGCTCCGACCTCGCCTCTATTTCCACGACAGCAGTTAAAGACGGAGAATCCTATGTATTAAATGGGGCAAAAACTTTCATTTCAAATGGAATTAATAGTGATCTAGTTATTGTTGCAGCTAAAACTCAACCAGAAGCCCGACACAGAGGGATATCTCTTCTTATTGTTGAAAGAGATATGGAAGGCTTTGAACGCGGAAGAAACCTAGAGAAGGTCGGGCGACATAGTCAAGATACTGCAGAGCTTTTCTTCACAGATGTTCGCGTGCCCTCTGAGAATCTATTGGGAGAAGAGAATCAAGGCTTTTACTACATGATGTTCAACTTGCCTCAAGAGCGGCTCAATATCGCAGTATCAGCTGTTGCAGGCACACAATACGCATTCAATATAACTCTCGACTACGTAAAAGAAAGGCATGCTTTTGGGCAACCAGTAGGCTCGTTCCAGAATTCACGCTTTAAGATGGCAGAAATCGCAACGGAATTAGAGTTTGCTTGGGCCTTCATTGATAAATGTTCTCTTGCCCTTACACAAGGTGAACTTACTGCGGAAGAAGCGGCCATGGCAAAGTGGTGGACGACCGAATTCCAGAAACGGGCAATTGATGAGTGCCTTCAACTCCATGGAGGTTATGGATATATGGATGAATATCCGATATCTCGTCTTTGGCGAGATGGGCGAGTTCAGAGCATATACGGTGGAACAACTGAAATAATGAAAGAAATCGTTGGCCGTAATCTCGGATTATGATCACTCGGTGAAAAAACCACCGTCCGGATGAAGTATCTCACCGGTGAAATAGCTTGCCTCATCACTGCATAAGAAAAGAGCGGCATTTGCTATATCAACAGGCTCTCCTCTCCTGCCCAACGGAATCATCTCATTAAATGCAACTGTCTCACTCTCATCCATCAAGTCAATTACAGCTGTCATGTGAGTCTTGATAAAACCCGGACCAATGCTATTGACGCGTATACCTACAGGGCCAAGCATTCGAGCTACTTTCTTCGTCAGCATCCAGACACCTGCTTTCGAGACTGTATAAGCCACAGGACCCGCATCCGGATGCTTAGCTGCGATACTAGCGATAGTGACTATTGACCCTCTCGTGCCTGACTCAAGCATTTGAGCTGCGCATGATTGCATCCCTAATAAGGTCCCCTTCAAATTAACATTTAAGACCTTGTCAAACGATTCAGGGTCTGCCTCTACAAATTCCCATCCTGGCCGTTCGAGGTAAGTAGCCCTGTTCTCTACGATATTTTTAATATCAGGCTCAATATCGCCCGAGACATAATTAGCGTGACTGATCCCAGCAGCAGTTACTAGACAGTCCAAACCACCAAATTTAGAAACTGCCATCTCGGCCATAGCGTCATTATCAGCACCACTGGTTACATCCACAGAAATTGATTCAGCTTTTCCCCCATTACCCTTAATGATCTGCACGGTTTCTTCAGCCTTATCAATCTGAATATCGGCCACAATCACTGACGAACCCTCCTCGGCGAATCGTAACGCTGTTGCCCGACCAATACCGTTTCCAGCTCCAGTTACAACGGTCACTTTTTCCTGTAATCGACCTGCCATATTTCCCCCTTGCTACAAACCATTACACCAAAGAACGACACTTTGGACAAAAGCATAAATATCTAAAATCGGACCTTCCATTCATGACGAAGCAATTAATGTGCGGAAATACTAAGAAACAGAATTTCAGGCTAGGTTTTATCCATGGAGGGAAAAAGAATCATCACCATCTTGGAGGAACAAGACGAATTCCCGCATGAACCAGATGACGTTACGAACTACAACGAATCTATGTACCTAAACACGTTTGATCTTGATCAAGAGATAGGTGGCTGGTTTCGACTTGGCAATAGGGTTAATGAAGGCTACGCAGAGATGACTGTCTGCTTGTATCTTCCCAACGGGCAAATTGGCTTCATGTATGACCGACCAAAAATTACAACAAATATGGAGATGAATGCAGGCGGACTCCAAATAAGTGTCGTTGAGCCCTTTAAATCCTTAAACGTCTCATATGACGGCAAGATTTGTTTACTTGATCAGCCAGAACAGATGGCAGATCCAAAACAAGCTTTTAAAAACAACCCAATCATTGAATGCGCAGTTGACCTTTCATGGGACGGTGTTTCCCCCATGTTTGGCGGCAAACCCATTTATGAAGATGGAACAGAATTAATCCAAGACAGCTCCAAAAGCTTCGCTAAGGCGCACTATGAACAACATGGGAAAATGGCAGGAACATTTTCAGTAGGGTCAGAAACATTCTCAGTAAATGGACTTGGACTGCGAGACAAGTCTTGGGGTGCTAGATACTGGCAGTCAATCAATTGGTATCGCTGGCTGCCAATGATCTTTTCGGAAGATTTCGCAATGATGTTGTCAGTTATCTCACGAGATGAGAAAAGCAATAGCGTCAAGGCTTCAGGAATGGTCCTAGAAGGAAATGAATACAAAATTATTACTGACTGTTCAGTTGAATCCCAATGGAATGAACACGGGTACCAAACTGGAATGGAGTGTTGGGCTGTCACAACTGAAGGAACTGAGTACAAGATTTCAGGAGAGGTTATTTCACTTATCCCGCTTCGGAATCGTCGAAGAACATCCGACGGCACTGAACTTCAAACACGAATCACTGAAGCGATGACACGATACGAATGCAATGGTCAAGTAGGCATGGGAATGAGCGAATACCTTGATCAGATAATTCACGGAAAGCCAACCGGAGTTTCCAATAATGAGCAATGACACTGTTTT
>DBHP01000121.1:6282-9727 GCA_002295705.1 Candidatus Neomicrothrix sp. UBA825
TCTCCAATTTGATTAGATTATCTGGAGGAGCAAATCGCGAAACGTGGAGTTTCAACGCGAGTACCGAAGAAAAGCAGCATTCATTAATCATGCAAATAGATCGCGAAGGTATGGATCGACTCAATGGGACTTGTGAACGAGAATCACGCATTCTTCAGATAGCAAAACTAAATGGAGTCCCTGTACCTACTGTAGTTACTTCAGGTTTCTCTGAGGATTCAGGAAGTCGAAGTTTCAGCATTACGGAAAAGATGCAGGGAGAGACAATAGCAAGGAAAATTCTTCGAGATACACAGTGGAAAAAGGCGAGAGAGAATCTTATTCACGATATGGCAAAAGCGCTGGCAGCGATACACAAGATAGACAGAAGCCAATTTGAAGGAATCAAGCTTAGTGACATCCGAGACCCCCTGTTATCACTTGAGTCAATCTACGAGGCGTTGGATGATCCACACCCAACTTTTGACTTCGCGTTTCGATGGCTGCGGGCAAATCAGCCTGAATTTTCTGAATCCACCTTTGTTCATGGTGACTTTAGACTAGGCAACCTTCTTATAGACACGTCTGGACTCAACGCTGTTCTTGATTGGGAGATAGCTCAGTTTGGTGATCCAATTCAAGACCTTGGTTGGATGTGTGTCCGCGCATGGAGGTTTGGAAGTGATGAACAAGTCGCTGGTGTAGGTACATATGATGAATTGATTGAAAACTACTCTCAAGAGAGCGGGCGGGACGTCACGAAGGCATCACTTTTCTGGTGGGAAATATTCGGAACGTTACGTTGGGGAGTTATATGCTTACAGATGGGAGGGGATTTTCGAAAAGGACGAACTAATTCTCTGGAAATAGCAGCCATCGGGAGACGCGTAGCGGAGAACGAATATGATCTTTTGCAAGCAATTGGGGAGATAACTAAATGAACAATGTAGACATGTCAGACTGGGGTCTGCCCTCCCGGTCGAACTACCCATACGATGCTCCCTCAGCGATAGAACTCATTCAAGCAGTCGAAGAATGCATTGCAGACGAAATCGTACCCACATCAGTTGGAGCTACAAAATGGAAGTTGCGAATCGCAGCTAACGCGTTAAAGATTGCTCTTAGGGAAATCGAGGGAAGAGCTTCTCACCAAGATGATTTGCGCACGATCTTAACCGACTTAGAGGCAGTTGATATGCCTGATCTATCTAAGAAAATAAAAGCAGGTGACTTTGACGAAAGGTTTGAAATGCTTCAACAGAAACTGCTCTCAATTGTCACAATGAAATTAGAGATTGCTAATCCCGGGCACCTTAAACCAGCCCGGAACTCTTGAGCATTATCAAGAATTCGTTGACATTTTAAGCCCTTACATAGGTACAATTCGTGAGGGGAAGTTCTAGAAGGAACAATGGCAAAAATAGCTGTAATTGGAGCGGGTTATGTAGGTCTTACCACGGGCGCTTGCTTAGCTCACCTTGGCCATGACGTAGTAATCGCCGACAATAACGATGACCGTGTCAAAAGTTTAGAAGCAGGCATAATTCCTTTTTTTGAACCAGGGCTCGATGAATTGGTAGGCGACGTTGTTAAATCCAAGAAACTCTCATTCGTTTTGGGCGCCTCAAACGCATCAGGGAATGCAGAATTTCATTTTCTGTGCCTCCCAACCCCAGCAAATACAGACGGCAGCTCTGACCTATCTTATTTTGAAGAAGGAATCAATGAAATACTGACGGTATTGCAACCAAATTCAATTGTTATTAACAAGTCGACAGTTCCATTAGGAACAGCCAACAGGTTACAAGAAGCTATTGCAAGAACGGATGTACATGTTGTGTCAAATCCCGAATTTCTTTCTGAGGGAAACGCTATAAGAGATTTCCTTCAACCAAGCAGAATAGTCATTGGATCCAATTCAAGGGAACACTCGGAGAGGGTCGCCAAACTATATTCAAAACTAAACGCTCCTATTTTAATGAGCAGTTGGGAATCAGCAGAGCTGATTAAACATACAGCAAATGCTTTCCTGGCCATGAAACTTACCTTTGTCAATGAGATAGCTACTCTGTGCGAAATGACTGGAGCAAATATAAAGGATGTAACAGATGGGATTGGTTATGACCCCAGAATAGGGTCAGACTACATGAACGCTGGCCCGGGCTGGGGTGGGTCGTGTTTTCCAAAAGATAGTGCCTCTCTTGCTCAAGTAGCGCGTTCGTTTGGCTTTGATTTCACCCTTCTTGAGCACACCATTGATTTAAACCAGAAACATTTAGACCGAACTGCACGGAAAGTACAGCGTGTTATACCAACTGATTCACCGCATAAAAAAGTAGCTGCGTGGGGACTTACCTTTAAAGCAGGTACGGATGATCTTCGCTATTCACCAGCTGTCGAGGTACTTAAAAGATTGGAAGAAGACGACTACGAGATCCTTGCTTTTGACCCCACCGTAAAAGAAAAGCTACCCCAGCTTACATCCACTGTAATCATGGACGATCCCTACGGGTGCGTTAACGGTGCCGACGCTTTAATAGTCCTAACGGAGTGGAAAAGTTTCAAGCTATTAGACATGGAAACTGTTGCCAAATCTATGCGCAACGCAAACCTTATTGACACTAGAAATGTATTCAATAGGGTTGAAATGGAAAAGATTGGTTTTACATACATTGGTATGGGACTTTAATTTTCTTTTCTTCTAAAAATAGCGGTTTCATTTATATAACCAATAATGTCAACAGATGAGCGAAATCCTGATGTTATGCATACTAGGTATCGGAATCGGTGGGTTCTACGCCATTCTTGCCACAGGAATCGTAGTCGGCCATAAAGGCTCAGGCCTTATAAATCTTGACCAAGGGGCTTTAGCTATGTACCCCGCATACACATTCATAACCATGCGGGAGACGGGTGACATGTACTTCCCATGGTTTGATTTTTTCCCTGGACCTATAGATATCCCTTATAAGTTAAGTCTTGCCTCCTCAGGAGTAGGCGCGTTCCCATCTTTCGTTGCAGCAGTATTCATGTCAATCATCTTGGGCATCATTGTCCAGACCTTGATATTTGGGCCTCTTAGAAACAAACCTCCAATATCTAAAATTATCGGATCTCTTGGAGCTCTCATTTATTTGACTTCTTTGGCAAGTTACCAATTTGGTTCTAAATCAAGACTCGTAGATGGAGTTCTTCCTGAAGGTATCTGGCAAAATCCTTTTGGTTTAGACGGGGGAATTGAATTCAGCAGACTTCTGCTCGCACTACTCGCACTCATTATTGGTGGCGGACTTGCCTTCTACTATAAGAAAAGCAAGATGGGGTTACGCACGCGCGCTATTGAGGACTCCGAAATAGGGGGAACTCTTCTCGGTTTCTCGGCGAACCGGATTGCCAAAGTCAACTGGCTAATCTCAACAACAATCACCGGGATTGCGGGAATACTTGCGCTTGACTTCGTAACTCT
>DBHP01000001.1 GCA_002295705.1 Candidatus Neomicrothrix sp. UBA825
CCTAAAGGCCTATCTTTTAATTCATAGATGCGATTAAGAGCCTCTGGATACCGAGGCAATGCCCCAATTCCATAAACAGTGTCCGTAGGAAATATTGCCACGCCACCTGCTAACAAGACTTCTGCCGCGCTAGCTAAAACCCCACCGGCTTGAGAAGATAGCTCTAATCTTTGCATATGCAACTCACTATTCTTTTTCTTCCTGCTAGGTCATCAGTAATCTTCACATCAGAATAACCCTGACCTACGGCTATTTCGGCGACGTGATCAGTCTGATGAGGAGCCATTTCCAGTATTACTATCCCACCCGCCGATAGCCATATAGGAGCAGAGGATAATATCAATTCGACATCTTCAGTTCCTCTTTCGCCAGCATAGAGGGCTTGATGAGGTTCATAGTTAGTTACTTCTGGTGGCAGCTTCTCCCCGTATGCTATGTAAGGAGGATTTGAGACTATGAGCTGAAAAGAATTCTTTAAATGATCCGGAAATTGGTCAAACCAATCACTTTCAAAGATTTTCACCTTTACAGCATGATTCCCTAACCCTGTCAGATTTGCAGAGGCTACTTTAAGGGCGTCAGGTGAGTTGTCAACCAAATACACTTCGACATCATCGCGTTCCCGAGCGATAGCCAGTCCAATAGCTCCTGAACCAGTTCCTAAATCGCAGACCCGAAGCGGCTCATCTCGTTGGCATTTGTCAAGGCGGTCGTGAGCAACATCGACAAGGATTTCTGTCTCGGGCCTTGGAATTAGTACTCTGCCATCAACCAGCAGGTCAAGTTTCCTAAATGACCATGACCCCAATGCGTATTGGATCGGTTCACCACCCAGCCTTTTATTTAAAATTTTACTTAGATGTTGCGCTCCTAGTCGTGGGGCTTCAACATTAAGATTTGTAATCAGTTCCTCTCGGCTATACCCAGATGCGACTTCTAAGATCCAATAAGCCTCTACCCTAGCGTTGGGCAGATTCTTTGTTTCTAAGGCCGAGACAGTGCTTTCAAGCAATTCTGCCCAAGTATCTTTGCTTTCGTTTCTATGCTCTATTTTCTGAGAGTCACTCATTATCTTCAAGATTTGTCAGTTGAGATGCTCTTTCATTTTCTGCAAGAGCATCTGTCACCTCATTAATGTCTCCACTAAGTATGCGATCAAGTTTGTATAGGGTAAGGCCTATCCGATGATCAGTAACTCTATTTTCTTTGAAGTTATACGTTCTGATTTTCTCTGACCTCCCTCCACCGCCCATTTGGCCCTTGCGGGAAGCCGATTGCTCAGCTTGTATTCTTTCTTGCTCAGCTTGAAGAAGCCTCGATCTCAAAACAACCATGGCACGGGCTTTATTTTGAAGCTGGCTCTTCTCATCTTGCATCGATACTATGATTCCCGTCGGCTTATGAGTTATCCGAACGGCTGAATCTGTTGTATTCACCGATTGCCCACCTGGCCCTGAGGATCTGAAAACATCAACTTGCAAGTCAGACTCGTCAATTCTTATATCTATTTCATCGGCCTCCGGTAAGACAGAAACCGTAGCAGAGGATGTGTGTACGCGACCCTGAGTCTCGGTGACTGGCACCCGCTGGACCCTATGGGGCCCACCCTCATATTTCATATTATTCCAAACATCATTACCTTTTAACATGAAAGTAACTGTTGTAAACCCCCCCATATCAGAGGGTTGGCTGTTAAGCACCTCTAGTTTCCAACCTTGCTTACTGGCGAAGCTTGCATACATTTCGTATAGGTCACGAGCAAAGAGATTTGCTTCTTCTCCTCCTTCAGCACCTCGGATTTCTAAAATGACATTTTTATTTTCATTTGGGTCTTTTGGGATAAGGAGTTTCCTTAGTTCACTTTCAAGTGATTCGAGATTTATTTGTGCTGAACTTATTTCATCACGGAGCAATTCTCGATCAGTACCATCAGCTTCAGTCAGCATTTCTTTGGCTGTCTCAATATCTTCATTTGATGACCTTATATCCCGTATGCATTTCACTATATTTTCAAGTTCGCTATACCTTTTAGCAACCTTCGCGTACTCCACTTGGTCTGCTAGTAGATCCTGATCGCCAAGTCGGTCTTGTATATCAAGAAATTCCTGTTCTAATTCTTCGTGAAGATCTGCCATGAAGTGAGAATAGCCTCATTTGCTTTAGGACTGTTACGTTCAGTCATTAGTTTAATAATTCATACCAGGAGCAGTAGGCCATGGCTCTGGTACTGGTATAAAAGATGCTGGTACTTTTAGGTGCTCTGCTTGACGCCGAATAGCAGAATAGTCATCCTTCTGTGGATGCAAGAACCAGATTTCGTCTGCAGGGTAGGAATTGAGTAGCTGAGCTGCTACTGGAACTGCTTCTAAGTCAGCGCCGGTGTAGGCGGTTAGAAGGATTACTTGATTATTTTTCTTTGCGACAGCAGATGCGGGAAGGGAGTCCGAGACATCCATTGCTTCTACCGGAGACGGAACGCGTTCTATATCTGTCACACCAATTTCAGAATCAGCACTCATGACCTCATGGATAAGCCAATTTGACCTTGCCACTCTATTGAGCGGGTGGACAACGCTGTCTTTACGGCGAAACTTAGATACTTCTTGACTAATGCGCTCCAATGTTGTTTCGATAGGTTCGTTGTAATTGACTATTTTGTGTGCCTCTCGGTCGTAAGTTCCGACACCTACTTCAAGATGACTCTCACCGCTAGGCTCAGTGACTACCTCGGCAATTGGTAGTCCCTTTAGTTCGCCTTTGATTTTTCCGTGCTCAAATGTCACAACACAATCGTTATCCTCAAGCAACCTTCGTATTAGCGGGTCTACAGATTGGCTCTCAAGTTCATCTGGTCCTCTTTGAGGGTGAGGAGCCAAAGAATCATCATCGATAATCCAAAGATTGCAATCATCTTGAAGTCCTGCAATTTGTGTCAAGACTTTGTCATCAGGCTCGTCAAGAATCAAGTTCCATGAAGTTCTAAAAGCCGTGATTGTGAGCGCTATTGCTAATGCCGAAACCTTTTCATTTTTAGCGTAGACGAAGGCGTTCTCTTCGTTAGTAATGAGAACAGCCGAATTTTTCACTTCAACCTCAAAGTCTTGTCCTGGAAATGTTTTTGCAACTAGGGCGCGAGCTTTAACAATATTCAAATGCTCAAGTTGAGTGGAGTCAACCATTGTTTATTGGCGCTATTAGTATTTATTCTTCGGAATCTGATGAGCGTTTACGCTTGCCGTATCTCTTTTCAAAGCGCTCGACCCGACCAGCAGTATCAACAATTGTCATTGTTCCAGTGAAAAACGGGTGACTGGTAGAGGATATAGGCACCTTTGCGAGAGGATACTCCTCTCCATCTTCCCATTTAATTGTTTCATCTGTTTCTATGGTGGATCGTGTTATCCAAGATTCACCAGATGACGTGTCCTGGAATACAACTGGCCTGTACTCGGGATGGATATCTGCTTTCATTCTAACTCCATACAAATTCGTTTTCTCAGCGTATCTTTGGACCTCAATTTATGCACCCACAGAGGCAATTCTTTCTATGCGCTCTTATCAAGGAGTTGAGAGTTATCATCTGTCTGCGAAATCTTCTGGATTAGATACTCCATGCCATCCGTTGGTGAACCTGCTGCAATAGCTTCTCGTATCTTGCTTCGTAATTTCAGCAAACTTTCTTGTTCTGCTTCCGTATTGAAGGACTCCTCATTCTTCGTGTTGGATTTTCTCAAGTCAAGTGCTGGCACAACGTTAGCGTCAAAGATTTCTTGCGCTAAATAAATTTCTGAGGTGCTTCCTCCGAGTAGTTCCTGAACTAGCATTTCGTCTAATCGCGAGGTCGTACCGCTCATAACGCTCGCTATCACAGTGAGTGAACCGCCTTCTTCAAGCTTTCTGCCAGCGCCAAAGAACCTCTTGGGAAGATACAAAGCAGACGCATCAAAGTCACTTGAGTTACTTCTTCCATTATTACTTGATAGCTGGTTATAAGCTCTGGCTAGCGAAGTCATTCCGTCTATGATCACAGCAACATCCTCGCCCAGCTCCACCATTCTTTTCGCTCGTTCAATAGTCAATTCTGCTATTGCAACATGCTCTTCAGGTGATTGATCAAATGTTGAAGCGACTACATCTGACTTGATCAGCCAACGTTTCATAGCTGTTACTTGCTCCGGTGGAGTATCAACTAGCAATACGAGCTGTTTAACTTCAGAATAATTACTTTCAATTGATTGCGATATTTCTTTAATTAATTCTTCGCGACCTGATCTTGGGTCAGCGATAATCAAAGCTCTTTGGCCTTTACCAATTGGTGCCACTAAATCTAGAGATCTTGAAGTCACGCTTTCTGGGTCTTCGGGGCGTTCTAATTTGAGTTTTGTATTTGGGTATACAGGTGTAAGGTCAGCAAATTCTGGACGGTCAAGTGCACCATCGACTTGGATTCCGTTTATTGCATCGAGCTGAAGTAGAGCCGGGTTCTTTTCTGATCGATTTGCAGGTCGGAATGCGCCAAGAAGGTGGTCTCCTTTTCGAAGCCCATATTGACGAACGAATTTTACTGGCACATAGACGTCATCTCTGCTTGGAAGAAATCCATTTACCCGCAAAAACCCGTACCCGTCGTCTCGAAGGTCTAAGTGACCCTCTGCTGTTACGGGATCACCTGCCCATTCCTGACTAGCTTCTTTGCTTTTCCCCTTCCTTCGTCCTTTCCGTCCGTTGTTCTCGTCGTTGCCGTTAGTTATGTATGCATCTTGGGTTGCTTCTGCACGGGCATCTGCCATTGGGTCGGCAGAATAAGAAGCGTTAGTTGCCGAGCTGTCGTCTTCGGACTGATTATTGGAGGAACTTTCTCCACCTGCCAATTCAATAATTATCTCTACTAGATCTGATTTAGTAGAACGGGAAGTTGGCTTCCCACCCATAGCTTTTGCGATAGCCATCAGGGATTCCTTATCTTTCGATTCAAGGTCTTTACGATCTGGAGATTCGGTTGTCATTATCCTCTTCAATCTACGTTGTCACGAGTAGCGTGTTCGCTTCTTGAGCCTCTTTGTCGAAGAACTTCGTCAAACTGCACAAGGAGATGCAGTCCAGTTCGTTGCCATAAGCGTCCGACATGGTGACTTTATCGGAAAGTAGCCTCTTTCAGCAACAGATCGGGAATCTTATTTTATTCACCGTTTCTTTGTTCAAGTATGTAGCTCTTCACAGCCCCTTCATCATTCGGCAAAATTTCATATGACTCTTTCCGCTCAAATAAGTTACTGAGGTGACTCGGAAGCGTTGGGGAGAAACCACTAGCCTCTTCAACGGCGTCCGGAAATTTACTCGGATGAGCAGTTGCCAAAGAAATTATCGGTGCGTGCAACACCTTCGCATACCTCTCTGCAGCTTCAATACCGACAGCTGTATGAGGGTCAATTACGTAATCATATTCTTCTGTGATTTTCTTAATCATTGCAAGAGTCTCTTGGTCGGTGACTCTAGAACTTGCCCATTTTCTTTGAATTTCTGCGAGGGTATCGTCACCTACGGATAGGGTACCTTTCGATCTCAACCTTTTAAAAGCCTGTTCTACCAAGAGCCCATCTCGTTCAAATACCTCAAACAACAATCGTTCAAAGTTACTGGAAACTTGTATATCCATTGATGGAGAGTGCGTGGGAGCTACATCTCGTAGCTCCATTTCACCATTGCGGAAGAATCTATCCAAAACATCATTACGGTTCGAAGCCACTATGAATTTTTCTACAGGCAGTCCCATTTTGTGTGCGCCAAAGCCAGCAAATATATTCCCAAAGTTTCCACTTGGCACGCAGAAATTTACGATTCCGTTATTGTTTGTTTGCATTGATGCCCACCAATAATAAACGATTTGAGTCATCACTCTTGCCCAATTGATTGAGTTGACAGCTGACATGTTGATGCGGGTACTGAAATCAACATCTGCGAACATACCTTTAACTAAGTCCTGGCAGTCATCAAAGGTTCCTTTAATAGCAATGTTGAATACATTCTTAGAGCGAACAGACGTCATTTGTCTTCGCTGTACTTCACTGGTGCGCCCATGTGGATGCAATATGAAAATCTCCATTCTTTCCCGGTCACGACAAGCTTCTATTGCGGCTGACCCTGTGTCTCCGGACGTTGCACCAACAATCGTTATGTTTTCAGACTTCTTTTGAAGTTGGTTTTCGAATAACTCACCGACCAACTGTAAGGCAATATCTTTAAAAGCTAATGTTGGCCCGTGAAACAGTTCTGCAATCCAAAGTTGACTATTGAGTCGTTTCATAGGAACGATATCCTCAGCGCTAAAAGAGTCATAGGCGCGGTGAATTAACTCGCTAAGTTCATCTTTATCTACCGAATCTTTAGTAAACGGATAAATGATTTCGGATGCCAAGGCTTGATAACTGAAGTTATCGCCAAGAACCTCTCTTAATTCCTTTATGTTAAATTGCGGCCATGATGTTGGAAGATAGAGTCCTCCATCTGGGGCAAGACCACGAAGAAGGACTTCCTTGAAACTTACCTCGGGCGATTTACCTCTCGTGCTGACGTAACGCATTTATGCTTCAAGAACTCTTATAACAGTGCCAAGTTTTTCTACACAAGATAAGTTTGAAAGCTCCGATAGGGCACCCTCTAACCTATTCTCCTCTACCTCATGTGTGATAAAGACAAGACGTGCTTCCCTATCCATTCCTTCCTGTTCCATAGTTTGAATAGATATATCATGCTTTGCGAATACTGAAGCCACAGTTGCTAGAACTCCCGGTTCATCTATAACCTGCACACTGACGTAATAAGCAGACTTTTGCTCATCGCCTTGGATAAGTGGAACTTCTGTCAAGTCTCCGATATCTCTATAGGTTCTATTTGAGAGGTTCACAGCCGCGTCTATTACATCACCGAGGACAGCAGAAGCTGTTGGCATTCCCCCTGCACCGCGACCGAACAACATTAAACTATCAACTGCGGCTCCCTCAACGAAGACGGCATTGAAGCTATCTCTAACAGAGGATAAGGGGTGACTATTTGGCAACATCGCTGGGTAGACCTGCACCTCTAGTTCATTCTCATACTTTGATACCATAGCTAAGAGTTTGATGGCACAGCCAGCTCTTTTAGCGAATGCCACATCGGCGCTACTTATATTTTCGATTCCCTCAAAAGGTACATCATCAAGTGAAACGTCAGCGCCAAAAGCAACCATTGCGATAATTGCCGCCTTTGATGCTGCATCTTGTCCGCTCACATCAGCCGTCGGGTCACTTTCTGCGTAACCCAGATTTTGTGCCTCCAAAAGCGCCTCACTATATGGCATGCTCTTTTCTTCCATCTGAGAAAGAATATAATTTGTGGTGCCATTAACGATTCCCATGATCTTTTCAACCGGCTCTCCTAACAGCGACTCACGTAGAACCCGAATAAGAGGGATACCTCCCGCAACAGCTGCTTCGAAAAGAAGATCGACTTTTCTTACGCCCGCTAGCGTAAATAGATGTCTCCCCTCTTTAGAAAGCAACTCTTTGTTAGCTGTAATCACCGGTTTGCTATTCTCAAGTGCTGCCTCAACTAAGTCTTTAGCTGGCAGCAAACCTCCCATAAGTTCAACGACGAGATCCACTTCAGTATTTTCAATGACTTCGTTTGGCTTGTTGGTAAGTAGCGTTTGCGCATTCAAGCCAGAACGGTCTTTAGTGAGATCGTTTACTGCTACATGAGTTACGACTAGCTCAAGCCCAGTCTTCGAAAAGATCGATGATTTCTGAGTTTCGAGCAGTTCAACAAACGCTGATCCGACGGTTCCAAAGCCAAGGAGGCCTATACGTATCTGACTTTTTCCCATTCTTATAAGTTACATGAGGAGAAGCAGAAGTTTATTTAATTTACTGATTTGGAAACAACCGTATGGAAGAAGGACAAAGATGGGATTTAAGTAACATCACTGTTCAGAAGATCGGAAAGTGCTTCTCTGCGGAGAACTAAGCGTGATTTGCCACCTTGAACAAACACTACTGCGGGCCTGAGAACTTTATTGTAATTCGATCCCATTGAATGACCATATGCTCCTGTGACCGGGGTGACCAGTAAGTCACCAACCACAAGATCATCTTGAATATCGCCTTCCTTAACAAGAACATCTCCTGATTCACAGTGCTTGCCGACAAGAGTTATTTTTCGCTCTCGAGATTCATTGATTGACCGGGCCAGAAACGTTTCGTAATCACTTCCATATAAAGCTGGCCGAGGGTTGTCGTGCATTCCCCCATCCACTGCGACGTAAGTTCGGACACCTTCTATCTCTTTGATGGTTCCGACTGTGTATATTGTCACTGCAGCAGATGCGATAATACTTCTCCCAGGTTCTGATGTTATTTTAAGCTTTGCAGACGATGATCTACTTATCTCATGGACTATGGCCCCCCATTCAGAGATAGATATGGAAGATTCATCGTTCAGATATGGAACTCCTAGACCGCCTCCCACACAAAGTTCGGGAAGCCCAAAATGCTCAGCAAGATTGACGAGGATATCAGTTGATTTACGGAAGGAATCACTTGTGAAAATTTGTGACCCAATATGGGCATGGAGGCCCACAAGGTTAATTGCGTCAGAGGACTCAGCCCTTTTAATCGCCTTATCGGCTTGACCATTCTCAACAGTAAAACCGAACTTAGAATCGACTTCGCCGGTAGTCACATATTTGTGAGTATAGGCTGCGACACCCGGAGTAACCCGAACCAGAGCCTTGAGCGGGATTTGAGTCGCTGCGTAAAGGTGCTCAATTTTGTCAATCTCATCGAAACTATCGATGACAACTTTGCCAATTTTGTTATCCATCGCGTAGCGTAACTCTTCCATTGATTTATTGTTGCCATGTAAAGTTAAGTCACTTGAGGGCACTCCTGCTTGGATAGCAATATATGCTTCCCCTATTGTCGCTACGTCAAGACCCATTCCCTCTTCATGAACCAACTTTGCTATCGCTTTACATAAAAAGGCCTTTGAAGCATACGACACGCCATCAGGAAATGCTTTCACAGCTTCTTGACACCTCTTACGGATATGGTCTTCGTCATATACAAAGAGTGGTGTTCCAAATTGGGCTACCAAATCATCGACCCTCAGACCGCCAAACATAGCCATACCATCATCTGCCACAGATGTATTGTCAGGTAATAGAGCTCTTGAAATTCTCTCAGCCATAGCTAATCCTACATTTTGTTGGGAGCGCTTACGCCCAATAGGTCAAGGCCAACTTTTAGACCCTGTCTAGATGCTACTACCAGGTTGAGCCTCGCATTTGTTAATTCTTTACTGATGCCATCACCTATGACATAACAATCATGATGAAAGCCGTGAACTGAATTAGCGAATTCTCTGACCCATGTGACTATTTTATGCGGGGCTAGCTCTCGTGCAGCGAGATCTATAGTTTCTGGAAGAATTTCAAGTCCTCGGATAATCTCCATTTCCCGTTGATGAACTAAGACACCCAGTTCATCGATTGAAAGTATATTAAAATCGAAGCCATTCTCAGTTGCATTCCGTTCGATTGAGCAAAGTCTGGCATGAGCCATCTGAACATAATAAACAGGATTATCCATAGCTTGAGATGCGGCTAACTCCAGATCAAATGTTTGCTTTGAATCAACCGATTGCAATAGGTACATGAACCGAGTCGCATCAGCACCTATCTCCTCAATTATGCTTCTAAGTTCAATAATGTCACCTTGTCGTTTGGAGAGTTTAACTTCCTCCCCAGCCCGAAGAAGTTTGACGAGCTGTGTTACTTGAACCGTCAGTGCATCAGAGTCATACCCCAATGCTTGCATGGCAGCTTTCATTCGTGCAATGTAGCCATGGTGATCTGCCCCCCAAACGTTTATCAACCAATCAGATCTTTCGAATTTATTTCTGTGATATGCAACGTCAGGAGTTAGATACGTGTATTCGCCATCGCTTTTTATTAGCACTCTGTCTTTATCATCACCGAATTCAACAGAAGATAACCACGTGGCTCCATCCTTTTCGTACGCCATTCCCTTTTCGGTTAAATTCGCAAGTACTCGATCTATTTCACCGTTATCAATCATTGATTTTTCACTAAACCACGTGTCAAAAAATATACCTAGCTGGCTTAAAGTACTTTGCTGATCATTTTTTGCGAACTCGCAACCCCAAGCAATAATTTCCGCTAGCGATAAATTATCAGGCATTTCTTTAGCCCACTCACTCACATATTCGCCTCCATAGCCATCCTCGGGGGGAGATTCGTTATTCTTTCTAGCCTCTAGTGACCTTCCGAAAGCCGCCATTTGTAAGCCTCTATCATTCATGTAGAATTCTCGATGAACGCTGTAACCCACGTATTCAAGTAGGTTCCCAATTGCATCTCCGTAGCAGGCACCTCGGGCGTGGCCTGCATGAAGAGGCCCTGTGGGATTGGCGCTGACGAATTCAACATTGACTCGCTCTCCTGAACCTATATCAGAGGACCCGTAGCTACTTTCCTTTTCTAGAACGTCAAGTAATATGCCATAACTCAACTCCGCTGATAGTCGAAAATTAATAAAGCCCGGACCAGCCGCCGTGACTTCTATGACCCCATCAGGCAAGTCAGCTGTTAATGCATTGACAATCTCTTCTGCTAATTCTCTCGCCTGCCTTCCAGCATTTTTCGCAGTTACTAAAGCGATGTTTGATGACCAATCTCCATGGTCTCTATTTGCTGGTCGCTCGAGACTAATTTGACCGGTTGGGACGTGAATTCCTAACTCTTTGAGGTTTTCTTTTAACGAATCTTTTATTATTTCAGTAATCATGTGGAGTATTAATAGGTTGATTCTCTATCGTATGTTTAAGCGTCGGTTTTCGCTTGCATTTAGTGATTATTCATTTAACAACACAGTTAAATATGCCTGCAAGATTCAAGTAGGAGAGTTGCCCTATAGGTTGATAATGTGACTTTGCAAACTGAAGCCCCTGAAGCGCCCTCCATAGGAAAGATTTCTTTATGGCCGCCAGTAATTTTGGCACCGATGGCCGGAGTGACAGATGTCCCCTTTCGTTCATTGTGTAGATCGTTCATGAATCAAGGACTCACTAATGATTACGATGACAAGGTTAAGCCTAAGCACACGCCAGGTTTATTTGTAAATCAGATGATTACAGCCCGAGCATTTGTTGAAGAGAACAAAAAGACCATGAAACTTGCTCAGTTTGCTGAGAATGAGTCTCCACGTTCTATTCAACTTTATGGTACTGAGCCTATTTCCATAAAAGAAGCTGTGCAGAAGCTAGTAGCTTCAGAACACGTTGAGCATATTGATTTAAACTTTGGTTGCCCGGTTCCAAAAGTAACAAGGCATGGAGGCGGAGGAGCACTCCCGTTTAAACAAAACCTGTTTCGTAAAATCATTAAATCCGCTGTAGAAAGCGCAAAAGACGAAATCCCTATAACGGTGAAATTTAGGATGGGTATTGACGATAATCACCTTACTTATCTGACAGCTGGAAAAATTGCTGAAGACGAAGGAGCTTCAGCAATTTCTTTGCATGCTCGAACGGTTAAGCAGTTGTATAGCGGGCAAGCCGACTGGCTGGCTATACGAGAACTTAAGGAGCACATAAAGACAATACCAGTCTTCGGAAATGGCGACATATGGGAAGCCCACGATGCTATTGAAATGATGAGAGTGTCTAACGCAGACGGTGTCGTCATTGGCAGGGGCTGCCTTGGCCGCCCTTGGCTATTCAAACAATTAGGTGAAATATTTTCCGGTAGAGAGATATCCCACTTCCCGACGCTCGGAGAAGTTGGAAAGACAATGCTTGCTCACGCTGAAGCGGTTGTTGGATGGGCTGGCTCTCAAACTGCATTGCGAACATTTCGAAAACACGCATCTTGGTACCTAACAGGGTTTGCGGTTGGGAAAGATATCCGGAGAGAGATCCAACAAATAAATTCGCTAGATGATCTGGCTTCAGTCATTAATAATTTTGATAACGAACTACATTTACCCGTAGATGCCTACCGCATCCCTAGAAGCCATACAGGGGGGCCCAAAGATGTTTCCTTACCTGATGGATGGCTAGAGAATCCTTATGAGGATTTCGAATTGAGCGAATTAGCCGACCAATTTGCATCCGGAGGTTGATGCAGTCGTTTGACCAAAAGCGATATCAAGGTAATCTAAATTATTCGCCCTCGTAGCTCAGGGGATAGAGCATTGGCCTCCGGAGCCATGTGCGCAGGTTCGAATCCTGCCGAGGGCGCTTTCTTAAATCAGACAAACTTCCAACTAATTCAAGTCAATTAGAATAGAGGCTTGTATCATCGCATCATGACGAATGTTGAGACTGCTCCGAAGGAAAAGAAGGGTCGTTGGACCTTTCAGTGGAAAGAGCTTTACGACGAAGTAATCACATCTGGATTATGCACAGGGTGCGCAGGGTGTGTGATCTCGTGCCCGCATGATGTGATTGGCTATAAACATGAACCGGGTCAATATAAACCTTTTCATATTGAAGAGGAATTGGGTTTGTCTAATTGCGCTCATGGTGAGAAAGGATGCACTAGCTGCACCCGAGCCTGCCCCCGATTTCGAGATTGGGAGACCGAAGCTGATCAGCATCTTTTCGGGCGTATAAGAGAAAACGAAGAAATTGCAGGAATTTATAAAGATATTCTCTTAGTTAGAGCATCTGATGATTTTGTCTATGACGTAGGACAAGATGGTGGGTTAGTTTCCTCGATTCTTATCTGGTGTCTGGAGAACAATATAATTGACGGAGCTCTTGTTTCTGGCCTTGAAGGATCTTCAAAAGAAGGAGAAGATGCCGGTTGGAAAGCTATTCCCATGGTAGCTACGAATCGGGAGGAAGTTCTTTCTGGCGCTGGAAGTCGTTACACCTATTCAGCGAATACGATGGCCTATCCGGAAGCTAAAGAGCGCGGATTAACTCAGCTCGCTTTGGTTGGTATGAGCTGCCAAACGTCTATTGCTCCTGTGATGTGGAATAGAAAGATTGGTAAAGTAGGGAAACCTATCAAGCTCAACATAGGACTTCTTTGCTCCAAGTCTTTTGATGACTCAATGTTTGATGAACTCTTCTGGGTTAAGTATGGCTTACATAAAGATGAGATTTCAAAGATGAATATTAAGGGAGTTTTCCAAGTATGGATGAAAAATGGTGACTACCATGAAATCAACCTGAAAGAGTGCCATGCTTGGACTCGCGAAGGATGTAACCATTGTCCTGATTTCGCAGCCGAACATGCTGATATCTCTACTGGTGGCATAGGGGAAATGACTGATTGGACCCTCACTGTCGTTCGAACAGACTTGGGCAGGGCAATCATTGAGGCGATGATCAAGGACGGAGCTATCGAAACTAGGCCCGGTGATGATGATCCAGGAGCTATAGCTCTCATGCAGAAACTAGCTCAAAAGAGTAGAACTCGATGGCCAGAATGGGCCAACGAAAGTCCGAGACTTGGTCTTCCTACGAAGAAATCGTAGGGGCTGAATCACGAATACACTGCTCAAAAACTCTGAGTAACTTATCGCTAAACTCTCCGCTACCCTTCTGAAAGTCGTCGTCTAGGTCCTTAAACAACGCAAATGCGGAATTTTCAATCTCTGTTAATGAGGTTGATGAGTCCGCCAAAGAAGTTGCCTGATCAATGAGATGTTGAACCATTCTCTCATAGCTACATCCGCAAACCTGGAGAAGACCTGTTTCTTGGATTGCAACAAGGTTTGGTATTGACCCTGATGCTCCAGTTACGCACCCTTTGAGAAAGTTTCGTTTTACTTCAGGTACGGTATTGGGGTTTTCTCCGTCTTGAAGTGCGCCGATTAGATTAGCTGAAATTGGCCCGGGGTTCTTTGAGAAACCGCTGTCGTTTGCATCGGCTGCGCAACTAGAAAGTAAGAGTACAGCACTTGCGAGTACCAAAAAGCAAGGTGAAATCAGCTTTGGCAAGAGGAGAATATATCCTTGACTCGGTCGTCTAAGTTTGCGAGACCATTTTCGTTTTTCAGTTGCTTTTCATAGTCTTCGAATAACTTGAAAGCTTGTTCGCTGGTTGGTGTCAGAGTTTCAACAAATCTGACGAGTCCTGAGTAACTGCAACCACAGGAGGTCGCTAAGTTCAGTAATTGCTCCGAGCCTTCTTCAAATTCAATCACTCCGGCACTCATACAGCCTTCGATGAAGTTCCGGTGGACAAGCGGCACGTCAAGGTAATTCTCATCATCGCCAAGCAACTGCGCGGCGTAAGGTCTGTAATCCTCTTTAAGTGGGCCTCGCTGCTCGTAGAAGGATTGAGGCTTCCCCGAAGAACCACAGGCACTCAGTGCTAACAAAGCTATTATTATGATTGATAATTGTTTCTTCATCATGTCTGACGCTATCGGATTAAGTTGATTCCTACGACTGTCTAATCTCCCTTTGTGCATTTTTTCAGAGATAATTCCTTCGCCCTTTCTAATATTGCATCAAACATTTCTTCGGTTAGCCTTCCCGTGAATGTGTTCTGTTGGCTTACGTGATAGCTGCATAGAACTATCTCACCTGATTGGAGTTGCACTTCTAACCCGTGAGCAAATTTAGGTCTAGGGGTTATCTCCAACTCTTTCGAAATAGCCGTATAACCGATTGAGCCCAGTGCAAGGATTACTTTGACACTTTTGAGATACGTAAACTCACGTTTCAAATAATTGCTGCATGTCTTTTGTTCCTGTGCCGTTGGTTTGTTTTGGGGGGGAGCACACCGGACTGGAGCAGTTATATATGCGTCCATGAGCTTCATGCCATCATCGCTACTGGTTGCATCTGGTTGACTGGCATAACCAGCCCTATAGAGAGCCGAGAATAAGAAATCGCCGCTTCTATCACCGGTAAACATGCGACCAGTTCGGTTTGCGCCATGTGCTGCTGGAGCTAAACCTACTATGAGGAGTTTAGCTTTTGGGTCTCCAAATGATGGAACGGGTTTACCCCAATATTCCTGATCCCTAAAGGACGCTCGTTTTTCTGCTGCAACTCTTTCGCGCCATTCTACGAGCCTTGGACATTTGCGGCATTCTGTTATGTCCTTATTTAGCTTTAATAAACTCATCAAGTGCACCATAGCTTTTGTTTATAATCAGGCAACTCGCTTAGTAAAGTTCAGTTATTTTTTTTGACTTGAAATAAATCTCGGTTCTGCCGGTAACGTGTGTTTTGTGGCGAGTAAGACGAAATCTGCACACTTGGACAGATCAGCAACTGTCGTTATCCTCGTTCGACACGGCCACACACCCACAACAGGAAAAATCTTGCCCGGACGAACGAAAGGGCTTCATCTAAGTGATTTAGGTAAAGAACAAGCAGAGAAAGTTGCTTCACATTTAAGTTCTCTTATTAGTATTTCCGCTGTTTATTCCTCACCGATGGAAAGGACCTTTGAGACTGCCAAGCCTATTGCAAAAGCTCTTGGAAAAAGCGTTCGTAAGCATCAAGGGTTGATTGAAGCTGATTTTGGCAAGTGGACAGGGCGCAAGTTATCTGAGTTGCGAAAGTTAAAAGATTGGGAAAAAGTACAAAAGAACCCCTCTCTTTTTAGATTTCCTGGAGGGGAATCTTTTATGGAGATGCAATCAAGGATGGTAACGGCAGTCACAAGCATTTGTGAAGAGCATAAGGGGGAAATTGTCGTAGCGGTTTCACATGCGGATACGATCAAAGCCTTTCTTACTGCTGCACTTGGGACACATTTAGACTTATTTCAACGGCTTCATATTTCTCCTTGTTCTGTAAGCCCAGTGATTTTTGGAACCAGTAGCCCATTTGTTCTTGCTGTTAACTCAACAGGAGCTGATATTTCTAGTTTGATAGGACGGACCTGATTATGAGCCAGTCATTCCATTTTGGCCAGCTGCAACATTTTACTACTGGAACTGTTGGACCCTCTGGGCAGAGAGTCTTCTTCCTTCAATTCGGTAACCCCGGAGACCTAGCAACACTTCAGCTTGAGAAGATGCAAGTGAGAGCTCTAGCAGATTTTCTAGATCAACTTATTGGGGATGTCGAGCCAATTAGCCCGGAAGATATCCCTTTGGCGCTGGATTTAGTTGAGCCGATAACTCCAGATTGGGTTGTCTCTAGTATCGGAGTCGCCTTTGAGAAAGATAAGTCAGAATTTGTTGTTGTAGCTGAGGAATTAAATGAAGAGAATGAAGAAGCAGCAATGGCACAAATTCACCTAACCCCTGGTCAGGTTAAAGCATTTATTGTGAAGGCTACGGAGGTAGTGAGCGCTGGAAGACCTCCTTGTAGCTACTGTGGCGAGCCATTGAATTATGCCGATGGCTGGTGCCCTTGTTCTAACTAGGCCATGCAAGACGAGGAATCCCCCTTTCGTGACAGGCCTGAGATTGCCATCGGTGATGCTCTTAAAATCCTTCAGAATAGCCAAATTGAAATTATTGGCAGAATGGCGTGGAGCTCTAATTCTACGTACCTAGTGGATGTTCTTAATGGTGAGACTGATTTACAAGGGATATATAAACCATCAAATGGTGAAAGACCTTTATGGGATTTCCCAAGTGGTTTGTACCGAAGGGAGATTGCGTCTTTCATGGTCACTCAATTGATTGGTTGGGATATCGTTCCTCCTACAGTGAAAACCGATGGTCCATTTGGTGTTGGGTCTCTTCAATTGTTTATTCCTTGCGATTTCGAAGAGCATTACTTCCAGATTCTTGAGGACCCAGAGAATCATGAGACGTTGCAGCGCATTTGCTTGTTTGACTTTGTCGCCAATAGTACAGACCGAAAAGGTGGTCATTGCCTTCGAGAAAATAATGGGAAGATCTGGGGTATAGATAACGGATTGACATTTCATGTTGATTTTAAATTAAGAACTGTCATATGGGACTGGGCGGGATTAGAGATACCTGAACTGTTAATAGCTGACTTGGAGAAATTTGTATATTGTGCAGTTGGAGACGATCTTCTTGAGTTTTTAAGCATTCAAGAGCTTGAGGCTATGTTCTCCCGTGCGAAATTACTCCTAAAAAGTGGCCGTTTTCCAGAGGACCCGACCGGAACACGCTTTCCTTGGCCGGTAATCTAGGATTATCGCTTAAAGAGATATTTTTCTAATTCAATATCATTAAAAATGATTAATATCTGGTTCCAACGCTCTCTGATTCGCTCTGGCTTTAGATATGGGAACTTTATTCAGAATTATTTGGTAAAACTTGCGAAAAAACCCGCTTTTCTCGACATTGAAATTCTAGGTGTGCTATTATTAGAGAATTCAATCGCTTGGGAAACCAAGCGATTTTTTTGGTTCTTCGACTAAAGTATTTCCTCCTCAGAACCTGAATCCCCCAATTCATCTGCCTCACTGTCTTTGTGGAAGAATCCAGCAAGCCATATGACACCGAACCAGGAGATGCCGATAACCAAGAGAAGGGCGGCAATGTTAAGCGCTATATTCATTTGAGAAACCGTAAGCTATGGGAGTATTAGTTTCCTATAGCTTCAAGAAGCGCAGGCAGAACCTTATGTACATCCCCTACAATTCCTAAATCTGCAATTGAGAAAATAGGCGCTTCAGGATCCTTGTTGATGGCAATGATCGTTTTGGAACCTTTCATACCTACCATGTGTTGGGTAGCTCCAGAAATTCCAGCAGCGATGTAGACATCTGGTTTTACGACTTTTCCAGTTTGTCCAACTTGATAGCTGTAGGGCACCCATCCAGCATCAACTATTGCTCTGGAAGCACCGGCAGCCCCACCGAGTTTACCTGCTAGGTCCTCAATCATTTGGAAATTATCCGCTTCTCCGAGCCCGCGTCCACCTGAGACAACTATTCCTGCTTCGTCCAACTTAGGTCCATCGGACTCTTCTACGAAACGGTTTGTTACTTTTGCTGATCCGGTTGCTCCTAACTCTGGAATTGTTAGTGTCTCAACCGCAGCGGCGGCACCTCCAGCACTTTCTGCATTGAAGGATTTCGGGCGTATGAGAAAGATTCCAGGTGTTTCTCCCGTGAACCTAGTCTTCACATTTGTCGTCCCACCAAATACAGGCTCAACGCCAGTTAAGCCATCATTGTCGAGTAAATCAACAATATTGGTGATTACAGGAGCGTCCATTTTGACTGAAAGTCGCCCAGCGACATCGCGACCATCGTATGTTGTTCCAAACAATATCGCCGAAGGTGACTCTTCGGTGGCTTTGGCAGCAACTGCTGCGGCTAGAGCTGGCCCTGGTAGCCCATTGTCTAGATCGCCGGTCGTGAGTATTTTTGTAGCGCCGTGCTCCCCTAGTTCACCAGCGACTTGCTCTGCATCGGTGCCGGCGTGAAAGACGCTAACTTCTCCTAGTTCCCTAGCTTTTGCCAGCAGTTCTAGTGTTATTGACGAAACAACCCCATCTGTTGTCTCTGCGTGTACCCATATATTTCCCATGATTCCTCCTATATAACTTTCATTTCTTGGAGAAAGGCTACGATTCTCTCATGACCGTCACCTTCATCTTCTATGATCTCACCGGCTTCTCGTTCGGGAGCAGGCTCGATAGAAACTATTTCTTGGCGTCCACCTGCCCACCCTACGGTGTTGGTCTCTATCCCGAGATCTGCGAGGCTTAACTCTTCAACTGGTTTTGATTTTGCTGCCATGATCCCTTTGAATGAGGGATATCGCGGTTCCACAACACCAGCGGTTACAGATACTAGAGCGGGAAGTGGACAGTCGACCTCGTCGTATCCATCTTCTGTTTGTCTTTTTACGGCAACATTTCCGCTATCAACAGTTACTTCCTTTGCAAAGGTGACGGATGGGAGACCAAGTAGTTCTGCGACTTGTTCGGGGACTGTGCCCGTGTACCCGTCTGAGGATTCTGTTGCAGCCAGGACTAGGTCTGGCTCCGTTCTTTGTATGGCTGCGGCTAGAACTTTAGCTGTGCTTAAGGCATCAGATCCAGATAAGGCATCATCACTTACAAGGATGGCGCTATTAGCACCCATGGCTAAAGCGTTATTGAGTCCATTTCTCTCATTGTTTGGCACCATGGAAATGAGAACGACTTCGCCGTCCTCGCCAACTAACTGAAGTGCCATCTCAACTCCGTACGAGTCGGATTCATCTAATATTAGTTTGACGTCTCTATTGAGGGTTTTCGTTTCTGGATTGATTGCGCCAGGATCTGCTGGATCTGGAATTTGTTTCACGCAAACTGCTACTTTCATGTTTCCTTCTTTTTTAGGTTCTTGTATTGAGTCTGTGTCTATCTATGACCTTACAGCAGGTTTTCAAGTATTCCATAACCGAAGAATGTGTAGAAAGTCACAGCTTGCGTACAAATTTCATAGAATGGCTATGTGAAAATAATGTTCCTCGTAAATCCCGCAGCATCCTCGGTGACTCCGAGGACTCGAGTAGTCATCCAAAAGGCGTTGGCTGCTGATCATGAAGTGGTGCTGGCAGAAACTATACGCCGCGACCATGCAACACGATTAGCCAAGCAAGCAGTTGTGGACGAGTTCGATGTCGTTGTCGTATTGGGAGGGGATGGCACCTTGAACGAAGCCGCTAATGGACTTATAAATTCACAAACCGCCCTGGCGGTTCTTCCGGGTGGATCGACTAACGTGTTCGCAAGGACGCTTGGACTTCCAGATGACCCTGTTGAGGCAACAGGAATTCTTCTAGAGACCATGGATAAAACTGCCCCTAAATCGATAGGTTTGGGGTGCGTTAATGGACGATATTTCTTGTTCCATGCGGGAATGGGCTTTGATGCGGCTGTAGTTGCCGAAGTAGAGAAACGAGGACGCCTTAAAAGGTACGCAAGTCATGCCTTGTTTGTTTATGCAGCTGTGGATACATGGTTAAGGCATTACGATCGCAAACGACCGGCTTTCAGGCTAAAGCACAGTGATGGATCAGTCATACCCAATTCCAAGTTCGCAATTTGCCTCAACACTGACCCTTACACATATCTTGGCAGCAAATCACTAAAATTATCATCTGACGCAGGCCTTGACCAAGAGCTCGTAACGATAAGCATCAATAGTCTGAGTGTCAACAGAATGCTTGGATTAGTCAGTGCTGCAATTCGCGGTTCAACAGCCTTCCATAATTACTCTTACATTGATTACAAATCTAATGTGTCATCATTCGTAATTGAGGGGCATAGGCCGTTCCCTTATCAAGTTGATGGCGATTATTTGGGCGAAGTGACAAGTTTAGAGTTTAGTTACGCGCCGAGGGTGCTTGAACTGATCACACCAAATCCCGAACTTCTCGGCCTTTCGGATTAGCAAAGAGATGTTTTAGTTTTTATAGCTTGAAACTAGGGCGATGCGTTTTAGACTAAATCTCTCCAAAGGTTCGCTCCGTAGAGGAGTAAATGGTTAACTGTTCAACCCTTGATGAACGCTTTCACCATTTGAACATCATCAGTGATTATTGAGTTTACTTCTAAATCAATAAGTCTTGTGACTAACTCTTGTTCGTTAACTGTCCATACATTTACTTCAATATTGTCTTCTTTTGATGCGCTTATGAACTCTTCGCTCACCAGTGAGTGATGGGGGTGGACGGCTTGAAAATTATTTTCTGCAATCGTTTCAAACAACATGGACCTTTCCCAGTCCTTTCGGGCAGTGAGATACCCCAGCTTAAGGTTTTCGGAATATCCCCTTAGACTTTGGAGAATCTCTATATTGAATGAAGATATCAGCGGCGGCGTGCGGGCTATATTTCCGTTGACTTCTTTTATGACCCTTTCGGCTAGACGCTCTAGGTCTGTGACAGGAGAAATCTTGAGCTCAATATTGAGCGGGATCATCCTGAAGTCATTTAAAACATCTTTCAGGGTCGGAATGAAGTCAGGTAAGGTCTCCAAGGTCGATTCCTCAATATCTATTCCTTCACAAGTCTTATCGTGGTGAATTGCTAGGTGGTTGTCTTTGGTTAGCCAAACGTCAAGTTCTATTGAGTCAGCTTCTTGACGTACAGCTGCATGGAAAGCTCCAAATGTATTCTCTCTATGATCAGAGCTAACTCCGCGATGGGCACAAACTTGAATCATGGTTTGGTATCTTACCTGACATGCGCTTTTCGATACATTTTAAAATTGCAACAAAATTAACTCTTACCCCATGTGCCACTTGTCACACAATAAGAAAACGTGTATCGTCTAAGAGAGATCATTAAGTAGTGATCTCTTAGAGTCGCTTAGTGCTTTGCGGAGGGCCTGTGGCAATTCAGACAATACCTTATTATGACCGGAAAAGGGACTGGCGAGAATTAGCGCTATGTAAGGACACTAGCCCAGAGCTTTTTTTCCCTATAGGCAATACTGGAAGTGCATTAGATGCTATTTCTTTAGCTAAGAATGTTTGTTCTCGTTGCCCATCTCAAGTTGAATGCTTGGATTATGCGCTTGACTCAAATCAGGATAATGGTGTTTGGGGTGGAAGATCAGAGGAAGAGCGAAGGCTTATTCGCAAACAACGACGTTCATAATTGACGCTTGCGCCCGAACGAAACTAATGAGCAAGGTTTTCGCCAAATTTCGGGATGCGTATCAGGGCGACAGTCCCTGATGGTTCTTTAGAGAATAGTTCCATATTACCTCCAAGGTCCGTTTCGATTAGATTACTAACGATCGTTAACCCAAGACCGAAATTCTTTTCGTCAAAGATTTCCGGTAGCCCTATACCATTATCCGTCACCGTAATGTGGAAGTTTTCATTTGTTGAACCAAAGTGAATTGTCACCTCAGGGCTTCCTTGAGCTGGAAAATCCTTGAAACCATGTTGAATTGTATTTTGTAAGAGCTCATTCAGGATAACCGCCAAGGCTGTTGTCTCTGCCGATGGGAAGTTGACGGTATCTCCTTCAATCTTAAAATCAATAGTTATTTCAGGGCTAGTTAACCCCTCTGAGACGAGACGCACAAGCGGCTTGATGATGTCGTCAAAGCAGATACTTGCTTCAGGATTATGAGAGAGGATTTCATGCACAACAGCAATGGAGCGAATGCGCCTAACGGAATCATTGATTGCTTCTTGTGCTTCCTCTGCTACTAATCGCCTAGATTGAAGGTGAAGTAGCGATGAAATTGTTTGAAGATTATTTTTTACTCGGTGATGGATTTCTGCAATAGTTGAATCCTTTGATCTGATGAGATTATCTCTCCGCCTCAGTTCAGATATATCTCGTATGAGCAGTAGCGCTCCAGTCATCTCTGTTCCTTCTATGAGGGGAATTCCCTTCAGAGTGACCGTTTGGCCTGCCAAAGATATTTCATCAGATTGTGGTCGCTGGGTAGAAAGAATGAGCGGGATTGATTCGCATTTGAATTCTTCTACTCCAAGTCTTTTCCCCTCCACTTGGTCTACCTGCAGTCTGCTCAAAACCGAGACTGAGTTTGGCGATGCGAAACGGACATAACCACTTGCGTCTAGTTCAATCACACCATCACTCACTCTTGGTGTAAATTCGGTTTCTGCTTGGGCTCCTTTAAAGGGATATATCCCTTGCGAAATCATGATGCCCAATTTTCTAAATAAAGAAAAGTATGTCATTTCTAGCTCTCCTGCGACTCGTTGGTCATCAGGCGAAAAGTCACGTGAGAGTACGGCTATGGCTTTACCATTGAAGTTGACAGGAATACACAAGGTCCTGATTCTTTCAACATTGGTCTGTGACAGCAGTCCCCCGTCGATGCTTTGTAATGTTTTGCGGGCTTGATCAAGAAAAGGGCGTTCACCTGGCTTAAAAACCATTCCCTCCATTTTGGTTCGGTAGATACTTCTGCTTGTAGTTGGTCGGACATGCGCAACAACAGTGTAGGGAGATACAGGCATGTTGGGCTCAGGTACACACAAAAGTAAATCAGCGAAGGAAAGGTCTGCCAGAAGATCCCATGACCTAGTAAGATCATCAAGGTGTGAGAGCTCTTCTTGGTTAAGCTGCTGTTTTAAGGCCGTGAGATCATTCATGGCTTACCGTTGATTGAAATCGCCTAGGCTCCGAAGCCAATTTTAGGTGCAGATTGTGATCCAATATCAATGAATGTTATTTTTGTTGCAGGCACTCCGACTTCTCGACCATCTTTGTCAGTCAACCATAGAGTCCCTGTAGATGCCTCAAGTGCATTATCAATTTGCGACTTGAGCGCAGATAGTTCTGTGTCTTCTGCCATTTCAAGTTGGATTTCTTTGCCGGCTTCACCGACCCCTATTCGTATTATCATTATTTCATCTCCTAGTTATTGAAGTATCTTAAGTTCCTGGTTGTATCTTCTTGTCGGAGCTAGTTCGACATCAATAGTCTCAACAATTTCGGCGAATACTTTCCCAGCTTCACTATCAGGGTTAGTTGCAGCTAACGGCTTTCCAGAGTCAGATCCTTCTCTTAGTTCTTGAACCAAAGGAATCTGCCCGAGTAGTGGGACCTCTAGACGGTTAGCTAGGTCTTCACCACCACCATGGCCAAAGATGTAATAGCGTTTGTCATCATCACCTGTAAACCAAGACATGTTCTCAATGACGCCTTTAACTTCCAAATTTACATTCTTTGCCATATAAGCAGCCCGCTGGGCGACCTTTTGGGCTGCTGGTTGGGGGGTTGTTACAACATAGAGCTCGGAGCGAGGCAAAAATTGAGCTAGAGATAGGGCGATATCTCCTGTTCCTGGCGGTAAATCGATCAACAAATAATCAAGGTCGTCCCAGTGTACATCTGTGAGGAATTGCTCAAGAGCTTTATGAAGCATTGGACCTCGCCAAATTACCGGCTGGTCTTCACGTGCGAAGAAGCCCATGGAAATAGCCTTAACACCGTGCACTCGTGGGGGTATGAGCAAATCATCGATAACGGTTGGAGGTTTATCGATTCCTAGCATGCGGGGTATAGAAAAACCCCATACGTCTGCATCAACGATTCCCACGCTTTTCCCTCGGTTTGCGAGAGATATTGCAAGGTTTGCAGTTACCGAGGACTTTCCAACTCCTCCCTTGCCAGAGGCGATAAGGAGAACGCGAGTCTTGCAAGATGGGTCGGCGAAAGGTATAACTCTTCCCTCAGCGTGTCCGTGTGCTGGTTGGGATCCTGCTGTAGATGCAGGGTCACCGTGGACTACTTCACGCACCCTTGCGCGCTGTTCATCATTCATCACACCGAAATTAACTTGGACTTTGCCGATATTATCTTTT
>DBHP01000040.1 GCA_002295705.1 Candidatus Neomicrothrix sp. UBA825
ACAAATGATAACTGACGGTGTCAGCTGGGAGGACGCCTTGGAGCATGCGAAAAGTAGTTAATTAGCAACGAGAAATTAAAGGTCATAGTTTCGTTGGTAGCTATTGCCATTCTTTGTTTTTACCTTCCTTTAAAAGCTTCCTACCGCAATATTTCTGTGTTAAGTTAATAAACCTATATATAAAGCGTTACTTAACGCTTGTTTGTATAGGGGTAAACGAGGGAGTCTTAGGGCGGAGTACTTGAGGCTCCCTCAGTTCTTTTTCATCAAGCTTTTTCTTGTGTCAAGATCTATCACCATTTATCAAAGAGATTATTAAAGAGAACTACGGATACAATCTCTCTATGAAATCTATAGCCTTGCAGTGCCAGAATTATTTAGCAACCTCCGCCCACGTGAGGGCATAATCGTAAAGCTAGGGCTATGGTAAGTGCATCCAAGCAAACTGACCCCAAAACCCTCTACGATGTCGTGGGGATAGGAAACGCAATTGTTGACGTCATCAGCCATGAAGATGAAGAGTTTCTTAATGCCCATAATCTCATC
Source organism: Candidatus Neomicrothrix sp. UBA825 (assembly GCA_002295705.1). Lineage (GTDB taxonomy): Bacteria > Actinomycetota > Acidimicrobiia > Acidimicrobiales > UBA8592 > UBA8592. The sequence goes on from DBHP01000040.1 coordinate 547, forward strand.
AAAGATTCAATGGCTCTAATTGACACTGATACTGCAGTTAGCCTCTACAACGAGATGAGCCCAACAGTTCAATCGTCTGGCGGCTCGGCAGCAAACACCATGTCCGGCGTTGCTTCATTAGGTGGCAAAGCCGCCTATATAGGGAAAATACGCGACGATCATTTGGGTGAATTTTTCGCCCATGATATCAACGCTGGCGGAGTTCACTTCGAAGTAAAACCAGCATCGGAAGGCCTACCAACAGCCCGATCCATGATAATTGTGACACCTGACGGGTCACGAACAATGAACACATATTTAGGGATAAGCACAAACCTTACCAAAGAGGACCTTGACGTGCACCTCCTTGAAAATGCAAAAATCCTATATTGCGAAGGCTACATCTGGGATATCGAAACAACAAAAGATACCATCCGCTCTGCGATAGCAATAGCAAAAGGCGCGAATCGAACTATCTCATTCACACTTTCAGATAGCTTCTGCGTCTCACGACATAAAGACGAATGGATTGGCCTCATAAATGAACAAGTCGATATCCTCTTCGGAAACGAAGACGAAATTAAAGAACTTAGTGGGTGTGGAACTCTTAGTGAAGCAGCACAATGGATTCAAGGAAAAGTCAAAGTAGCCTGCCTTACTCTCGCCGAGCGAGGTTCGATAATTGTCACAGAGGATGAGATCATTGGGGTAGGCGCTAAAGCAGTAAATCAAGTAACAGACTCTACCGGAGCTGGGGATTTGTACGCATCAGGTTTCTTATTTGGATACGCTCGAGGGCTCGACCTCAAAATTTGTGGGGAACTGGCATCAATCGCAGCTGCCGAAATAATCACCCATACAGGAGCTCGACCCCTTACCCCTCTCAAAAATCTTCTTGAATCCGAATTCCGCAACTAATGTCCCCAAAAACAGATCAGTCTGCACTTGAATCACAATTAAAAACCTGGGTAGAACATGATCCTGACCCTGTTACGCGTGAGCACTTAATAAATTTATTAAACCGATCGGACTCACTTGCAATTGAAAAATTATTTAGCTCTAGAATTCAATTTGGAACTGCTGGATTGAGAGGCCAACTTGGCCCCGGTCCCAACAGAATGAATCAACTCACTGTACGGCGGCTCGCAATAGGGTTAGCTCGATATCTAGGCGCCGGCTCAAAAGTGGTGCTGGGTAGAGATGCACGCCATAAAAGTAAAGACTTCTTAGAAGATATTGCAGCTGTCATGACAGCCAATGACATTGACGTAATCATCTTCCCCGAAGTGATCCCAACTCCTTTGCTCGCATTCAGTGTTCGGCATCTAAAAACAGATATGGGCATTATGGTTACAGCTTCTCATAACCCCAGCACCGATAACGGCTGCAAAGTTTACATGTGTGATGGAGCTCAACTTAGATCTCCAGTAGACGAAGAAATTGACAAATTAATACTTCAATCTGAATTTCCTTCTATCAAACTGCCATCAGGAAATGGAACACGCTTCACTGCTGATAAAAGCCTTGAGGAAGCATATTGTGTTTCAATAACGAATTCGCTAACACAACAGAATCAAAATATACGAATCGCTTACACGCCTCTTCATGGAGTAGCGATGCAATTGATGCAGAAAAGTTTCTTGAAAGCCCGAGCAGGTGAACTAATACCAGTGAAGACACAAATGGACCCTGACGCTGATTTCCCTACCATATCTTTTCCTAATCCAGAAGAGCATGGGGTCATGGACTCTGTAATGAATCTCGCAAAAGCATCGAATGCGGATCTAGCACTTGCGAACGACCCGGATGGTGACCGTCTAGCGGTAGCTATTCCAACAATTAGTGGTAAGTGGAGATTGTTAAGCGGAGATGAAATCGGGGCTCTTTTGTTCAATCACTTAGCCAGTAAAACATCGGGTGATAACAGAAAGGTAGTAACTACTATCGTTTGTTCAAAACTTGTTTCTAAGATTGCGATAAAATATGGCGTTGAACACGCCACGACGTTAACTGGGTTTAAATGGATCATCCCAACTGCATATAAGGACACTTCCTTTCAGCCAATTTTCTGTTACGAGGAAGCACTTGGGTATGCAACGAATAGTGCCGTTCGTGATAAAGACGGAATCTCAGCAGCGCTATTGATGGCAGAACTTACTGCAGTGCTAAAGGGAAAAGGACAAACACTCGAGGATGAACTCGATGCTCTTTCATTGGAATACGGACATCATGTTACTAAAACGTGGAGAGTGCGTTTTGATTCGGGAAAGCCCAGTGAGGTTATACCTAAAGTGATGGAAGGTCTCAGAAATAAGCCTCTTACTGCCATAAATATGATGAAGGTACTTGAAGTGAAAGACTATCTCTCACAGGATAATAAAACTGGTTTACCCAGCACAGACTTGATCGTAATAAATATCGAAAATAATGTTCGTATCTCAATTCGTCCTAGTGGCACAGAGCCGATGATCAAGTTATACATGGAAATAGTTTTGCCCGTAGCGAAGAGAGAAGAGCTTTTTGAGGCGAGTGGTCAGGCTAAAGCTCTTCTTGAGAAGTTAGGGGTTTCGCTTGAGAATCAATTTAAGGAAATCTTAGAACTTAATTGATTCTTCCAAATTGTCTATCTCCAGCATCACCCAAACCCGGAACAATGAATGCCGAATCATTCAGCCCCTCATCAACGAAACCAACGAAAAGCTGACCATCGATGCCGCTTGATTTAATAGCATCGACTCCTTCAGGGGCAGCGAGAATACTTACCGCTGTAATTACTCCAGCGCCTGACGTTGCAATAACACGTAAGGCATGAAGTAAAGATCCCCCAGTGGCAAGCATGGGGTCAAGAACGATAACATTTGCTCCAGCTAAGTTATCGGGAAGCGTATTCATATAAATTTCAGGCTTGAATGTTTCCTCATCCCGCCTAGCACCCAAGAAACAAACATCTGAGTCAGGAAGAAGACTTAACGCCCCGTCAAGCATGCCCAAACCTGCGCGAACGATAGGAACAAGAATCGGGGATGATGTCAGAGCCCACCCATCAGTTGAAGTCAGGGGCGTTTCCACTGTCTGTTTATCTAATGCAACGCTTCTCATCGCTTCATACACAAGAAACGTTGACAGGTCATGGAGATTCTGCCTGAATGCTTTGTTGGAAGTTTCAGCGTTACGAAGTCTACTTAGACGTTCAAGGATTAGATTATGACTAATTATTTCTACTTTCACACCACACCTAACCTCACCATATCGGATGCTATTCGTATCTGAGGCTATTCTTAAGTCTGGGAGAATACAAAAGGAGAACACCAATCGAACATTCCTTTGTACTTGGCGTTGACCTTGACGGGGTTTGCGGAGACCACAACCTAATTTTTCGAGATATTGTTGCAAAAGAATTGGGTGTGGAACCAAAGTCGTTAACTCTTGACCGGAGTTGGGGATTTGAAGAGTGGGGCCTCTCAATGAGTGATTTTGAGAAGCTCCACGAGAAAGCTGTCGTAGAACATCGTATGTTTCGAGATATGCCGGTCATTCCTGGCGCTTCCGAAGTCCTTTGGCGTCTTTCCGACCAAGGGATTTGGATAAGAATAATTAGCCATAGATTGTATGTGAATTGGGGGCATGCCATCGCTGCTGGCGATACAGCAGATTGGTTAGATAGAGCAAACATTCCTTACCGAGACTTGTGTTTTATAGGAGCGAAATCAGCATTGAACGCTGACCTTTATATTGATGACGGACCTCATAATATTGAGGCGTTCCAAAACGATAATAAGAAAGTCATAATCTTTGATCAACCGTATAATCGACATTTAACTGGACCACGGGCACACACGTGGGAAGAGGTTGAGCGCTTCGTTGTAGATGCAGTCACGGAAAAGTTAGGAGTTGCCGAACCTCAGTTACCAGGCCTTCATGATGCCACAAATCGAATTGAACATCGCAAAGGGCAAGACTACGAATAGAGAACACGCGCAATGTGGCCAGCAAGCTCAGCATTATTTGCCAATAAGGCTAAATTCGCTGGAATGCTCTCACCTTTCGTAGCATTTGCGAGCTGTTCAAGAATAAATGGGGTGACAGCTTGGCCGCTTATTCCTTGGCGATCACAATCCTCAATACTATTTTCAATCAAGGACCAAACCATTTCAGAATCAAGCTCAGCTTCAAGAGGTATTGGTGCATTGAGCAGAAGCCC
>DBHP01000055.1:0-700 GCA_002295705.1 Candidatus Neomicrothrix sp. UBA825
GGGGCGTCACCCATAGCTAAACCGATAATCGCAACTCGCCCTCCTCGCCTAGCTAAATCAACAGCTGATTGAATAGTCGCTGGAATACCGGCACATTCGTACACGATGTCGGCCCCCAGACCCATCGTGTGGTCTGATATAAAGGCACTAGCTTCTGATGGGTCAACAGCATGATGAGCTCCTAGTTCCAGTGAAAGTTTGCGTCGAGCTTCATTTGGTTCTACAACAATTATTGTCCCCGCACCAGCAACACGCACCCATTGTAGAGTACTTAAACCTATAGGCCCTGCTCCTTGAATAATAGCGACCTCTCCAAGTCGAGGAGAATTTGCTCTAACAGCATGAAAGCAAATAGCAGCAGGTTCAATTTGAGCAGCTTGCACGTCACTGAGGTCGGCATTGGCTCTAACTGCTCTACCGTTATGTACTGCTAAATGTTTTGCAAACCCGCCATGAGGAGTAGCGAATGGACCTCTTCCAACTGTTGCCATTAGAACCGTTTGACACTTTTCCATTTGCCCAGAATGGCATGCTGAACAATTTCCACATGATGGGGGAACAGCAATGACAACCCTGTCTCCCTCAGATAAACGATCTACAGAACTACCAGCTTTTGATACAAAACCGGTCCATTCATGGCCGCAGGTCGAAGGCCATGCGGCTCCATCGCTTTGAAACGCATGAATATCGGTTCCGCAAA
>DBHP01000055.1:1094-15604 GCA_002295705.1 Candidatus Neomicrothrix sp. UBA825
ACGAACTCTATCAATTCTTTTCCGGTAATAAGTGCTGCTTGCATTAAGCCAAACTATACCTAGAATTTCTAAACGTCAGGTTTCATGCAAGTTTCTATCACGGACTGAGAATGAAGTGCTCGCCTAAATGCATTGTTTCATTCGCAGATCGAATAGAACGAGCACCATTCCTTGATGCCTGAACTCGCGTGATACTTGCATAGTCAACTCTTATTCCGTACTTGTCACCGTATCCAAGCATTTTTTGGAGGAAACACATCGTTACCATCGCATGACAAAATGCTACAACAGTTTTTCCTGGGTTCTCTTCAATAATATTTTCAAAAGCTGCATGAACAGTGTCTGCAAAAGCATCAATATCAACATCTCCATGCATACTGTCAGGGTCGGCAATGATTGATTGCCATTCTTCCCCTCCGGAATTTTTAAGTTCCTCCATTGGAACGTACGTATCGCTGTCACGATCAATCTCGGCTAAGTCAGGAACAATTTGAGCTTCAAGACCTAGTCTCTTGAGAAGAGGAGCGGCAGTTTGTCGAGCGCGCAGTAATGGTGATGACACCACTAGATCAATTGAGAGGTCTTGGAGGTAATCCGCTACTGCCTCAGCTTGCTTTAAACCAATTGGGGCTAATTCGGGGTCAGCTATTCCATCAGCACCCTCGATCCTGACAGGTCTTCCGTGACGAACAATAATTAACTCCACATAAAGAGCCTAGGGAAGACGGGGGAGAAGACCACCATTATTAGGTGATTTAACGAATCTAAGATGCATTATCCATTCTTATCCAGCTAATGTACGGGCGTGGATACATTACCGGTCCTTACCCTTGAACACAGAAAAGCACTAGTTGTCGGTGGTGCGGGAGGTGGTATTGGCTCTGCTATTACTCATTCCTTGGCTCAAGCTGGAGCGCACGTGTCGGTTATTACGAATGAAGCGAGTCATGCTGACAGTGTTCACTCTGAGGCTCAGGAACGTGGGCATGATATTGAATGTCATATAAGCGATGTTACAGACCTCAAAAGTTTCACCGCGACGATAGATAGCGTGATAGCGGCAAGTGGATCTATCCATCATCTTGTAAATGTTGTAGGAGGAGCAGAGGTAAGTGATTGGAGCCGTGCTAAGGATTATGAACTTGAAATGTTTGACAGAATTCTTACACGTAATCTTCGCTATGCATTGATCAGTTGTCAGCGAATAGCATCTTCACTCATTTCAGAATCAACCGCCGGTTCGATTGTGAATATTTCGTCAATTGCAACTCGATCTGTGCCGCTACTTACAGGATACGGAGCTGCAAAAGCCGGTCTTGAAGCTATGTCTCGAACCATGGCAGCAGAATGGGGGCAGTACAAAATTCGAGTAAACGCCGTTGCACCGGGAACAGTAAAAACACCACGTGCCGGTCAGGATGACTTAAATGATGCAGCAGCGAAAATTCCTCTTCAGCGCCGAGCAGAACCTCAAGACATCGCTGATGCAGCCCTTTTTCTATTGTCTGAAAAAGCCAGCTATATCACAGGGCAAACCTTAACAGTTGATGGTGGCGCAACTTTAGGTTCTGCCGGAGATAACCTTCCAGAATTCGTGACGAACCCAAAAATCCGCGAACAGTTCAACTAGCTTTCAATAACTTCAACGACATCGCCGATGTGGATTATCCCATGTTGCGTGGGATTCATGCTTATTCCCGCTTCTCTGTCATGATGCTCGCTGAGAAAGCGAAGAGTTGATCTTGATGCCGAGAAACCGCCAATTTTCCTCGTGATGACAATACATCTGTCGGTTCTCTTTTTAACGTAGGCCTCACATGTTCCTATTCGCAGACTCTTTCCCACCCAATCATTTTCCTCGAATGGCTTCTCAGTCTCCACTAGAAGGTTAGGGCGGAATCTCCGGACATCCCCAGAGCCGGTCCCTACCCGCTTTTCTAGGAAATCTAAGGTTGCACTGCCCATTAAATTGAGACTTGAACTGGAGTCAAAGAACCACCCTGGCGCTGTTGAAAATTCAAAGACGTCTGGATCTTGAAGTACTTCCTCTGTGCCGTCATCCCATTCGATCTCTATATTTTTTGTTTCACCAGCGTTTGGTTTTGATAAAGTTACTGATCTGTTAAGCCAATCGGAGAGTTTTTCATCTATCTGTTCCTCTTCGCTACTAAATTCATTCCTATCAATCGTTAGAACGCAATGATCCCCAATTATCCTTGCTTGTCCTTCAAGGAGTTTGGGAACTCGCTTCGCCGATAGAAGATGCCCTGTTTGGGTGTCGATGATTCCCCATCCGCGATCGCCGGGAATAACGTCCTTAACTTCAGTGGAATCCAGAGCCTCGCCCTGTAAGGATTTAACTGGGTATCGCCATATCTGTTTTACGGACATTTTACCAAGGGTGGTCAGTTCCGTCCCAACGAATGAAACGGCCGGAATCTTCAATGGTCAAACCAAGCAATGATTCAACAATCGCATTGGCGGCATCTGGGACCTCCAATTCAGCTGCTTCAGTACCCATATCAGTCTTAACCCACCCAGGATGTAACGCTACAAATGCAATATTTTTGTTTGTCGACGCAGACATGACTGTGATCATGTTGACGGCGGCTTTTGAAACGTTGTATGCAACATCAAAAGGCATCATTGCACCAATAACCATTGATCCCAGCTGAGACGAAGTGTTCATCACAATTGGATTGTTCCCAGCTTCAAGAAGTTCGACAAGTCCACGAGTCACCATCATTGGTCCCAGTGCATTGATCCCTGTCTCTGCAAGAACGATTTTAGGGTCTATTTGCCACGGATTACATTGCCGTCGGTCTGCACCAAGATCGTTACTGGTAATACCAGCATTATTGACGAGAATGTCAAGAGAATCAGTAACTCCGGACAGTTCCTTGGAAAAGTTATCAATTGAATCTTGATCGCTTATATCCAGTTGAAGTATCCCAGCAGGACCAGCATCTTGAAGGTCACTTGCTCCATCAGGATTGCGAACAGCTCCAAAAACAGTATGTCCTTTACTTATTAGGGTCCTAGCCATTTCAAGACCGATACCCCTGCTAGCTCCTGTGATTACAATTTTTTTATTATCCATGCTTAACCGTACCCCATATTCCATTTTGTAAATAATTCAAGACTCAAACGTTACTCAGCTCTTGTTTGTTACGTCGAGGGTAATACAGGTACGTTATTAAAGATCCGAGAAGATAAGCGCCCGCTCCCAAAATCCACACCCAAATGTAAGCATCTTTGAAATCTGAACCTAACCGGTTCCCAACAATAGATGCTGTCAATACTGCTCCAAGGGCAGATCCAAGGCGTCGCGCTGTGTATGACGCAGAGCTAGCGCTAGCTAAAAGGTCATCCTCAATATCCAACAGCGTTGCGATAGTCGTGTTATTTCCAATTGCCATGGCTCCCAATCCCGAGACAAGAAGACCAAGGGCAAATAGTATGTACCCAGCTTCCATAAGGAAAAACCCAATAATTAGAAAAGAAACTCCACTCCATATCCCTCCAAATATGACCATTGGCCTCGGGCCCTGCCTATCAACTATTTTCCCAGCAACTGCAGCAGTCAGTAACGGAATCACATTTAATGGGATTAGGGCAAAACCGATCTTAAGCGGTGACCAACTCCACACTTCTCGCATATAAAGCGGAAGTCCGAAATAAATTGAAAAGAAACCTACCTGGCACAGCGCTGATCCTGTTGCTCCGATGGTAAATGATCGCTGTGCAAATATAGCTGGTGGGAAAAGCGGATGTGTTTGGTATTTATTGCGTTTGGCCAAGAGGGGTGTTGAAATAATTGCAATGCATAAACAAACGAGTGTCACTGGCGAACTGAATCCCCATTCTTGGCCTTGGACTAGAAAAAGGGTTAAGCCTCCGACAGCCATGACCGCAACGATTGCTGAAATCCAATCTATTGGAAGTTGGCTATTACCTTCTTGCTCATCAGAAAGGACAATGAAACCTGCAATTAAAATAAGCAGGGCGAATCCTCCTGTGAGTATGAATATTGCTTGCCAATTAAATAACTCAATCATCCCTGCAGCAACGGGACTTCCACACAGACCAGTAAGAGCCCCGATCGTACCCCAGACTCCTAGTGCATATGCTCGTCGGCTAGGTGGGAATTCATTGAGGCTCATGGCAAGTCCGCTGGGAGATAGCATAGCGATCGCTACCCCTTGTAGGGAGCGTGCGAGAATTAAAACCCAAATCACAGGTAAGCTTCCAGCCAAGATCCCGGCAGCCCCATAGAGAAAAAGGCCGGAGAGGAATATTTTCCGGCGACCGAACCTATCAGCGGCACGCCCTGCAACAAGTAGCGACGAAACCATGAAAATAAACAGCGCAGTTACAACCCAAGAAAGCGTTATTCTTGACGCAGTGTCACTGAACCGCTCCTCAATGAAAGGAAATCCAACAAACATCGCAGCGCTATCCATCAGTAACAAGAACATTGATGCTGAACACACGAAGAGGATTAACCACGCTCGCGCAGCAATTGGCTCCAAGGGTGCCTCAGTATTGTTATTTGATTTTCCGAAAATTTTCACTCCTCAGGAAGCGGATAGTGAACCCCAGGAACACCTGCTTCCAGAGCTTGATACCAGTCAGGTCTTGGCTGCACCGGCTCATAGCTTGAAGGAATCATCGGCTGATCCTTATTCCACTCGTGATGGATGGGTGGAATTTGAAATGTGCCGTTGCTTGCGTTAGTTCCGCCGTCAACAAGAAGATCAACACCAGTGATATAACTAGCAAGGTCTGAAGCTAGGAACATGACAGCGTTAGTGACTTCACCAGACTCGCCGACTCTGCGCATCGGGGTTCTTGTCGCAATCCACTTATCCATTCCCAAGGCTTCCAAAGCTGGTCTAGTCATTTCAGTGACAATAAAACCAGGTGAAACAGCGTTAACGCGGACACCTCTGTCAGCCCACTCAGTTCCAAGTTGCATGGTCATATTCCTTAGTCCGCCTTTGGCTGCACTGTAAGCAATAACACCATTTTCGCTTCCCCCGTTTCCGAGGATTGATCCAATATTGACGATTGAACCTGACCCATTCTCAAGCATATGCCTTCCGCATTCACGTGCGTAGAAAAAAGCACCTACTAAATCAACGGAAATAATTCTGTTAAAGGTCTCACTATCAAAATGTTCTGGTGCAAGGCCTCTCATATCAGCGATGCCAGCATTATTTACAAGGACATCAATTTTGCCGTGGTCAGCAATACCTTGCTCAACGACACGTCTTACATCATCTTCAACGGATACATCACCCGTGGCGACAGTAACCTTGCTCCCTTTCTCACGACAAGCCTCCCCGACGCCTTCTAGAAGCTCTTCAGACCGTGCAGTCAGCACCAAATCAGCACCGGCATCAGCGAATGCATATGCAAATTGCTCTCCGAGCCCATAACTGGCTCCTGTGATCAAAACTGCTTTTCCTTTGAAATCAAACATGTTCCCTCCTGTTTGCCTCTATGAATATAGCCTTATCTGCCACATTCCTATAAATCAACCTCTCCCAACGAGATCAAGCTGACCCAAAATTTGTTGCTCTTTAGCAATACGATCAACGAGTAATTGCCGCAACACTGCAACTTGCTGCGAATCACCTTCAGAAAAGGCCTGATCAATCGCTTCACCAAGTGCCCCAGATGCTTCCGAATAAGCAGATGCTACGTCTGTCAGTAGATAGCTACTTAGATCCTCAGTCTCTCTACCAATCGCATTATTTATTTGCTTGATCTCTGCAATCATCCAGTCAATTTCAGAAGCTGTTCTCCTGCTTAGTCTTCTGAGAAGCTGATCAATTTGCCCCAGAAGAACTTTTGCAGGTTCATCTGTAACTGATGGAAGAACAACAGAGTTCAAATCATCAGCTATCGCGAGCAAAATCTTATCGGTCGTTGGCTGAGTTAACATTAATTTACCTCTCCATCTAAGGCTGCTTCAAGCGCATCGGTAGCTGCCATCCATGCAGCTTGGCCAAACAGCAGATTATCTAAATTGAAAGCTATGTTCGTTGATGCGGTTTCTCCGTTGGCCATAGCCGAGCCTACGTTTGCGATTTGGCTCACTACTCCGATGACTCCAAGAACAAGAAAGTAAGTCATCACAAGGGGATTCACCTGCTCTTCGGAAAATCCAGTTATCTCCCTATATCGATTGAGAAAATCATCAGGATTCTCATCAATAAGGTCGGGTGGCGCTGCTTGCGCATATGCCTTGAAATATCCTAAATCCTCCCGAGGGTCGCCAACGGTAGCTAATTCGAAATCAATGACAACTAGATCACCCTCTCCGTCAACCAACATATTTGCGGTCGAAAAGTCATGATGCACTAATGAAACTGGAACGGGTGGCGGGCGGTTCTTATCTAGCCATGCAGCAACATATCGAAAAATGGGTAGATGCTCAACATGCTCTAAAGCTGTCTTTCTCCACATCTCAATTTGATCGGTTAAAGGATCACCTGAGGCTGGTCTTGCAAGCGAACTAGGTAGCTGCTCTACAGGAATTGTGTGCATGGCACCAGCGAGTTCAGCAAGTTTCATAGGTAGATTTGAGATCCCGTTTTTCTCAATCCAAGGCAATGTTGATTCAGCTTCCGTAAATTCAATAATTAGAGCGGGTGTTCCTATGTGGATGCCCTCCGCATCAAGAAAGCGCGCAGGTGGGGTGTTCAAATGTGGAGCAACGGATTTAAGTACGGCATACTCTTGTGATCGGTCAGTTTCAATTATTGCCTGACCTTCAGGAGGGTCACCTCGAAGAACGAATGCTCCTTCCTCTCGTACCCCATCAATAGTGAATTTCGCGTCAAAACGGGCCATAAGTCTTGAATAGCCACCAGTCATCGGAGCGTATCCAGAGATATCAATATCTGTCGCTCCTTCTGAGTCAAGGAGGGCTGTAATTTTTTCGGGCATTACACTCGGATCTTGCATACGTCCGACGCTAGTAGAATCTTGCACGTACCGTCCACCGAGCGCTATGTTTCTCTGATGACAAGAGTTTTGCTGATTACAAAAGGGCACCCTTTTGCCAAAGATGATTTCTTTGAGATCTTTGATGAGCTTGTGGAAGATACGAACAGTTGTGTGAGCGATTACACCCACGTTGAGCAACCAGCAGCTCAACATTTCTTCCACCCTGAACATTCGGAGAGTTGGGATGTGTTTGTTATGTACGACATGCCAGGAATTGAATTCAATCGATCGCCAAAAGACAGGAAAATTAATCCCGTAAGATTTGATGCTCCCAGCGATGCCTTTAAACGAGGCGTTTACTCAATGCTAGAGAAAGGGAAAGGCCTTATTTTCCTTCACCATGCTCTCGCTGGCTGGCCACTATGGGAGGAATGGGCAAATATTATCGGAGGCCGATTTCATTATCAGCCAGCTTCGTTAGGTGGAATCAACTATCCAGACTCTGGCTACAGGCACGATGTCAAACACACTGTTGAAGTGGTAGATGCCACACACCCCATAACGAATGGAATCCCTGCGAGCTTCGAATTCACTGACGAACTGTACCTCGCTCCCATTTTTGAAGAAAATGTGTACCCAATACTTAGATCACGTCATGATTTTTCTAGCCAGAATTTTTACTCAGCTGACCTTGCGATACGTGGTCAAGGCTTCAGTAACAAAGACTGGGAACACCCTCCCACCAGTAATGTAGTCGGGTGGGTGAAGCACGCAGGTAACTCACCTGTTGCGTACCTTCAGTTTGGTGACGGACCCGGACAATACGCAGAGCCGATCTTCCGTCAAATTATCGGAAATGCCATAACATGGGCATCAAGCAATGAGGCGCACGACTGGGCGCAGCGCCGATTTCAAGAGTCAGGGACCTTCGCTTAAATTCCGAGAAGTCTTTTGATTGCTACCATTCATCCCAGTGCGATACTGAACTACCTGGCAGGCGTTTAGCTAGCTTAAAATCTGTACCCTTTGTATAAGCAATGGGGAAAAGGCCCCCCTGAGTCACAGTGTCATATGGAATGCCTAATAACTCAGCAACTTCACGTTCATTGGGCAAATGTAGTGTTGTCCAGGCTGAACCGAGACCTCTTTCTCGCAACGCAAGCATAAAGCTCCAAACTGCAGGCAACAGAGAACCCCATGCGCTTGCTTGTCCAAATGTAGGAACACCGGTATCAAGCCTGCCAGCACCCTGGATGCAAGGGATCATCATCACAGGTACTTCGTGAAAAATCTCACGAAGATACCGAGATGAATCCATAATCTTTGGCCGCTGACTTGTTCTTAGATCATCGTCGCCATAGTTCGGTTGATCAGGTCTATTGGTGTACGCATCGTAATTAGCGCCATAAAAGTCAGCAATCACCTTTTTCTTCTCAGGGTCAGTTATAAAAACCCACTGCCACCCTTGAGTGTTGGATCCCGTTGGAGCCTGCAACGCGATCTCCAGGCATTCTTCAACGACTTCTCGCTCAACAGGTTTTTCTAAATCGAGCCTTTTGCGCACAGATCGTGTTGTCGTAAGTACGCCATCAGCATCTAGTCCTAATCTCATTGTTACTCCGTTCTAAAATCTCTCAGTTCGTGTATCAAAGATAAGATACCTTCAGAAAGTCGATTACTTGCGTATTGCAGATTCGTAATGAACTCTTCTTCAGTGGTTATTTCACCATCGACAAGATCCGTCGTGACCTTCAGCGCAGTGAAAGGCACTTCATTGAGCGCGCATGCCCATGCCACTGCTGCTGCTTCCATATCCTTGGCTACTGCGTTAACTGAATTCATGAAATCTAAATCGTAGGGCTGCGAGTCAAGGGAATCACCTGTACTTACCGTCCCAACCCTGAATCCCAATCTTTCAGCAATTGCGTGCAAATTTGCAACGCTGAAATCACCAATTCCATATTTCATAAAGCCCTCTAGAGGAATTCTTCTGTCATGAAACACGCACCTCTCGGCCAAAATAATTTCACCAATAAACCCATCTCTAGCAATAAAGCCTCCGCATGTCCCAGCAGAAATAACTATCTTCGGATTTGTTTTCTGAATGGCTAAAAAAGTTGTCAGACTTGCTGGAAGAGTTCCAATAGCATCAACATCAAAACGAGAGTCAGATCCATTGGTCACTATGTGAACAGACTCATTAGACCAAAGTCGAGCCGGAACGCCCTTCGCAAGCAAATTACCCTCACCGGTAAGATCTAATAATTTTCTGACAGGAGCTGCCTCAGCTTCCATCGCTATTACGAAGAGAGGCAAGCTTTCATACATGGTTATTGGTTGCCGTGGTCAGCTACCCATTGCGCAGTCGCTTCGCCCATCTTTCTACCATCGTAACCTATTCGTTGCGTGGGCGTAATTTTGAAAATTACGCGTCGAGGTGAGTCTAGAAAACCAGCGAAGTTCTTCTGCCATTGCTCATCAGCAGGATTCAATGCTTCTGCAAGAGCAGGGTAAAACCATGCTTTCGTTTCGTCATCATCAAGTATCTCGCATGTCCCCTTATATGTCACGGTTTGATTACTCCCAGCTCTTGTTCCTTTACTGGTGATACAGACAGCACAACGATTGTCGCGACGCATCGCAGGAACACGAGCTCGCTGACTCGACAGAGTCACCCAGAAGCACCCCTTCGCCCACACATAAGACATTATGACTCCTACGGGCCATCCCTCTTTGTTCGCCCATATGAATGTGCATTCATTTTGATGCTTCAGAAGTCTTTCCTCATCTTCGCTTTCAAGCGTGTATACCGTGACATCTTCATAATCAAATGCTTCATCTGCCATAACATTCTCCTTCGTCCGTTAGCACAAACACTATCTTTCCATTATTTTAAAAAACTACCAAGATAGAAAAGGCTGATATGGATCTATACGAAGCAATGTACACTACGCGAGCGATGCGACGCGTCAAACCCGACCCCATCCCAGATGAAATACTAGGAAAACTGTTTGACGCAGCTGTTAGAGGACCCTCCGGTGGGAATCGACACACTTTTAGATTCTTGACAGTGACTGATAAAGAAATGATGAAGAAAATCAAAGATATCTATCATGATGCATATTGGGAACTTCAAGAAACAAGCTACGCAGAAGTCCAAACAAAACTCAAAGAGGGAGACCCAAACGATCCAAGCGTAAAGCAAACACGACGCATCTCGAATAGTGCAGAATATTTTGTCGAATATCTTGATCAACATCCGATGCTCATTTTTGTGTTTGGGAAACAAGGTGGAGAATCAACGACATTTCCGGTGTTGTGGAACCTTTGTCTAGCAGCTAGAGCGGAAGGCCTTGGAACATTCATTACAACATTGCTTAAGTTACGCAAACAAGAAGTGGAACAGTTACTTGGTATGCCAGAGGGCTTTTGGCATATGCACGCAATGATTCCTATCGGATACCCGACGGGACGATGGGGCACTGCCAGTAGGAAACCTGCAAACGAATTTGTTTATTCAGAAGCTTGGGATAATCCAGTCACATGGACCGGTATCCCAAACTGGGAAGAGCCAGAGAACTACGGACGCAACCACCAATAAGAGGAAAAGATGGATTTCGCAATACCTGAACAGACACAAAAGCTATTAGCCGATCTAGATGCATTTATTGAAGATGTAATCAAGCCTATTGAGCAGGAAGATGACAACATAAGATTTTTTGATCACAGGAGAGAGGACAGTCGAACCGATTGGGACCGTAATGGGCTACCGAACGCGGACTGGGAGAATCTTCTCAAACGGATGAGACAAGAAGCAGATAAAGCCGGCTTCTGGAGATACCAACTACCGTCACGCTTTGGTGGTCAAGATGGAAACAATCTTGACATGGCAATCGTACGGGAGCACTTGGCCAGAAAAGGACTTGGACTGCACAACGATTTACAGAACGAAAGCTCAATAGTTGGCAATCTCGTGACCGTTCTTATGATGGAACGATTCGGGAGTCAAAAGCAACAAGAATACTGGATTCCCCGAATGCTTGATGGGGAAGCGAGAATAGGATTCGGGTTAACAGAGCCCCTTCATGGTTCTGATGCAACATGGATGGAAACCACAGCCGAACGCGACGGTGATGAATGGGTTATCACAGGTGAAAAGTATTGGAATACCGGTCTTCACCACGCAACACACGACTATATCTTTGCACGTACATCAGGTGACCCAGGGCAGGGAAATGGAATCACGTGTTTCATAGTGCCAACAGACTCACCCGGCTTTCAAGTAGAAGAGTTTATGTGGACATTTAATATGCCCACAGATCATGCTCATGTGACCCTCACACAAGTGCGGGTTAGCGATGAAGATATTTTGGGTGAAGAAGGTAAAGGTTTGCAGACAGCTCAACTTTTCGTTCACGAAAATCGGATACGACAAGCAGCATCCTCGCTAGGGGCAGGGTTACACTGCATCGATACAGCAGTTGACTGGGCTAGAAACAGAGTCGTTTTCGGGAAACCACTAGCACAAAACCAAGCAATCCAGTTCCCTCTAGCAGAGCTCTATACCGAAGCGGAAATGATCAGAGCATTGATCTGGAAAACAGCATGGCAATTAGATGAAGGCGTTGACCACATGGAAATCACCGACAAAGTCGCAATGTGTAACTACAGAGGTAACAGATTTTGTTGCGATGCGGCAGACCGAGCCATGCAAACCTGTGGTGGTCAAGGATACGGACGCAAGCTCCCCTTTGAACACATATACCGGCATCATCGCCGCTACCGAATCACAGAAGGTTCAGAAGAAATACAAATCCGAAAAGTTGCAGGAAAACTTTTCGGGTTTGCATCAAGAGCTAAAGGTTGAAGATACATTACATAACAGACTCGGATACACAGCCAGTCAATCCGAACGGGAAGATGTAGATGAAATCTAAATTAACTGCCCTTTTAGTATTAGCGATATTTGTAGCCGGGTGCAGCAGTTCTGCTTCAACACCAGAAGAAGCAACTCAGGTAGAAGCTCAATCAACCACAGAACCAACACAAGAAGAAGTTGAAGAGTCCAAAGAAGCCGATCCTGCCCCTACTGCAGACGAGAAAGAAGCCGAAGCCAAAGAACCTGCAGAGGAACCCAAGCCCCAATTAGCTAATTCTCAACTTGAAGACAAAATAGCTTCAAGCTTAAACCAATGGCTTGAAGAGAACGAGGCTCCGGGTTCAGCAGTATCTGTGTTATTGCCCGATGGGTCACAAGTCAATGTTGCAGCAGGAAGCAGAGATAGAGATGGAACTCCAGCTTCCGTTGACGATTATTGGAGAATCGCAAGCATTTCAAAACCGATAACGTCAGCAATTATTCTGAAACTAGTTGAAGACGGAAGTATAAAAATAGATGAACCAGTGATGACATATTTAGGAGCTGAATGGGCACAAGGGTATGTCCTAGACGGGGTTGATTACGCACCACTAATAACTATTCGACAGATTCTAAACCATACAGACGGCTTCCATGAATATGCGTTTGACCCCGGATTCTATCTACTAGCAAGTTCCAGATTGGATGTGCCCTTTGAACCGCAAGAAGTCGTTGACTGGGGATTCGAAAGAGGGCCCCTATTCATTCCCGGCACCGAATATTCATACAATACCGTCGGCCATGTCATTGCTGGACTCNNATTGCCCGATGGGTCACAAGTCAACGTTGCAGCAGGAAGCAGAGACAGAGATGGGACTCCTGCCTCAGTTGATGACTATTGGAGAATCGCTAGCATTTCAAAGCCGATAACGTCAGCAATTGTTCTGAAACTAGTTCAAGAAGGAAGAATAGAAATAGATGAACCAGTGATGACATATTTAGGAGCTGAATGGGCACAAGGATATGTCCTAGACGGCGTTGATTACGCACCACTAATAACTATTCGACAGATTCTAAACCATACAGACGGCTTCCATGAATATGCGTTTGACCCCGGATTCTACCTACTAGCGAGTTCTAGATTGGAAGTACCCTTTGAACCGCAAGAAGTCGTTGACTGGGGATTCGAAAGAGGGCCCCTATTCATTCCCGGCACCGAATATTCATACAATACGGTCGGCCATGTCATTGCTGGACTCGTCATCGAATCAGTAACAGGAAAACAAGCCCACGAACTTCTTCGCGAATATATAACGACTCCTGCAAACGCTTCAGACATGTACTTGCCACCCAAAGAGTTCCCACCCGAAATGGTCCCATCAATGTTCGTACAGGGTGAACTCGCCGCTCTCATCAAACTTCTTCCCGGCTTAGCACCCTATTTAGAAGATGCAATAATCTCCGATGAGATCATAGATCTTAGTGTTGGGCCACAAGAGGTTCTTTCTTCAGTCGGATGGACTGGAGGAGGAATTGAATCTCAAATGGATGATCTTGCAAGAGTTTTCAAAGCGATGTTTGATGGAACAATTCTTAACCAAACCACAATTGACCTATTCTCTGAACAAGCAATCGGAACATCGTATGCTCTCGGCATTCAATTAAGTAACAGAGTCGGATACAGAACGTTTGAACATGGCGGAGGTGTACCGGGCTTCCGTTCCCACGCCCGCTACTTCCCTGACTTAGATGTAGCGGTCGCGCTATCCGCAAATATGATCCCAGTTGATCCAGATGTAGGTAAAATCGCCGATGAAATCTCAAATATCGTCGTCAACCATTTGAAAGAAAATGGATTAAACGTACCGGAACCAAACAATGCAGAATCAGACCTGCCGCCAGTTGAATCAACGAACACGGGGGAGATAGGATAGAAACAAGTAATGCAGTTGATAGCAGAGACGGAACAAGGACCTGTTGAAGGCAGAGAACGTGGAGGAATAGCGCTCTTTGCTGGAATCCCATATGCATCTCCACCAGTTGGAAACCTGCGATTCGCTCCACCAACACCGCCAGTCAATAGAACAGACATTCTTACAGCGCAACAGTTTGGTCCAGCATCTCCTCAACTACCAGGTGAGGGATTAACAGATTCGCATAAAGTTAATTGGGATGAGGACTGTCTAACCCTCAATATCTGCACGCCAAGCGCAGACCAAACGAAACGACCCGTCATGGTCTGGATCCACGGAGGCGCATACCGTCACGGAACCGGTTCAATTCCCTGGTACGACGGGACACGATTTGCAAAAGAAAGCGACATAGTCACTGTCACAATAAATTACAGACTTGGGGCGCTTGGATTTGCACGTATACCAGAAGCTCCAACATCAGGAATCAACGGCATTCTTGACCAGATCGCAGCATTGGAATGGGTTCGAGATAACATCAAAAACTTTGGTGGCGATCCAAATAACATTACCATTGCGGGAGAGTCCGCAGGTGCCTTCAGCGTTTCCACGATCATGGCGATGAATGCATCCACAGGGTTGTTTCAAAAAGCTATTACACAAAGCGGGGCAGGTCATCACGTCCTCCCGCAACAACAAGCAGAATCAGCTGGAAAGATGTTCATGACAGCGTTATCCGCAACATCCCTAGAAGATGCTCAACACAAAGACATCCATGCAGTACT
>DBHP01000027.1 GCA_002295705.1 Candidatus Neomicrothrix sp. UBA825
GTCCTCACTGTCAACGGGAGGTTCCACGCGTATCTAATTGGTTGCAAGAAAACGGTGTCCCCACTGAAATCGAGATCTTGGCTGTCTCAACCGCTGTACGTGAAGGAACCCCTAACTACCCTCCCTCAGAATGGTTTACTAAGGAACGCTGGCCAACAGATATTCTCGTCGATAACCAAGACAATGACTTAGCAGCAGCGTATGGACTTGCTGGTTTTCCTTACTGGGTGCTCGTAGACGCCACAGGAAGAATTGTCCATCGAAGTAGTGGCGAGTTAACTGAAGAGCAGTTCGGCTACCTTGTCGAACTTGCTATTTCGTTAGCCCCGAAGCTTGCTTAGATTTTGAGTATCAAACCCTAATTTCAGCAATTATTGCCAGCAGGTACAACCACAATTGGATTCCGCTGTGCATTCGCACACTGGCTCGCAAGGGCAGTCACAACCTTCATTTTGTGTTTCCATGCCTATAGTTTAACGCAAATAGGGTAAGTCCCCTAACTTATGCTTTATTTGCGAGTAAATTTCCTAATTTTTCAAGTTGTTCTTCGCTATTGCCCATCGTCAGTTCCAGCTGACGTGCCATCAAAAAATACCTATGCAATGGGTAATCGCGATCAACACCAACTCCGCCATGTAAATGCGTGGCGGCATGGACAACCCGGAATCCCGCTTCGGATGCCCACCAGCGTGCTATAGCAACTTGTTCCGCAGCTGGAAGCCCTGCAGAGATCCTCCAAGCCGCCTGACGCGAGGTAAGACGCACAGCTTCGGTATCTATATACGCATCACCAGCTCTTTGGCTCACAGCTTGGAAAGTCGCTATGGCTCTATCAAATTGTTGCCGTATTTTGGTGTACTCGGATGCGAGATTTAAAGAGGCTTCACAGGCCCCTGCCATAATGGAGCAAATAGCAGAATCAATGCGCAAACCTAACCAGATCGTGAAATCTTCATATGAAACTGTTCCTAGTTGCTGGGTATCTACATTTTCCATGGTCAATATTGCCTGAGAGTATCCCGTGGTAGTTTCACGAGGCTGTATAGAAACTCCAATTTCTGATCTCTTGACAACAAAAATGCCAGAGGCTGTTGGAACCAAAAAGATGTCAGCCTCAAGGCCAAAAGACACGAAATTAAAAGATCCACTGATTTGGGCCTCTTCAACCGTTACCTCATCAGAGGCGATGTGAGCCGTTGTCACAATTAATTCGCCTTCGGCAATCTTTGGCAGAAGTTCAGCCTTTTGGCTTTCAGTACCAAACTCTTGGATCGGTAAGGCACCAGTGACAATTGTTTCCAACGCTGGTACCGGAGCAGCATATTTCCCAACTTTTTCCAGCAAAGCAGTGACGCCAAGAAAACTTAGACCGGCTCCTTGAAACTCTTGATGGATAGTTGCGCCCACGACTCCGGTTTTGGCTAACGATAGCCAGAGGTCCCGATCAAAGCTCTCTCCAGATTTAGTTAATGATCGAAGGTGTTCATGTGTAACTTTGTCTTCAAATATCTGTTGGGTTAGGTCACTAATCGCTTGCTCTTCTTCAGAAAAATCAAAATCCATATGCTTCTACCGATCTGCCCTCGGGAAACCCATCCCAAACATTGTTATAAGGTCTCGTTGCATCTCGTTGGTGCCACCTCCAAATGTAAGAATCACCAGTCCTCGGTAAAGAGACTCCAACCGTCCTTCCTTATCTAGATCATCAGAAACCAAATATGCTACTTCGTTATATATTTGCATAAGCTTTCTGAAAGCCCTTGTGTAAAACTCGGTTCCATACACCTTGACCGACGACGAATCAGCCACGTCAAGATGCTTTGTCGCCACACTCCAAGCAACTTTCCAATTCAGCAATCGGAGGAATTCAAGTTCGGCGGTAACCTCAGCTAAATTTCGCCGAACCCAAGGGATATCAAGAACTCGTGTGCCATCAGCACGGCAATTCTCTTTAGCCCAAGCTAGTGCTTCGTCAATGCACCGCTCAACCAAAGCCGACGAACAAAGCGTCACCCTCTCACGATTAAGTTGGCTAGTGATGAGACGCCAACCCTGATTTTCCTCACCAATTATTGCAGAGGCAGGAACGCGAACATCATCAAAAAATGTGTGATTAATATTATGAGATGACAACAGAGATAAAGGCTCGATTGTGATACCCGGCGTATCGATAGGAATAGCAAATAGTGATATCCCCTTATGCTTAGGAACATCTAAATTAGTGCGCGCAGCAAGCCAGATATAGTCGCAACCTAATGCAAGACTGGTCCATGTCTTTTGCCCGTTAATGACATATTCGTCTCCGTCACGAACTGCTTTTGTAGTGAGAGATGCGAGATCGGTCCCCGCATCAGGTTCACTGTAACCTATGCAGAAATGAAGTTTTCCTGCAGCGATTTGTGGAAGAAAAAAGGCTTTCTGTTCATCAGTTCCATATTCCATAATTGTCGGACCAACGGTATTGATCGTGAGCATAGGAGCAGGCGACCCAACACGCATCGTTTCGTCGTAAAAGATGAATTGTTCAATAGCGCTTTTCCCTTGACCTCCATATTCCTGAGGCCAGCCCATAGCAATCCAACCGTCTTCACCTAACTGCTCAACAAGCTTTCGCCGAACAGGCCCTGTTCCTTCTTCCAGTTTCTGCAATTCATGAATTTCAGGGGTAATGAGGTTCGTATAGTAAGTCTGAAGCTCTTCCCGCAAAACCTTTTGCTCATCTGTAAAGTCAATAAACATGACCGACACCCTTCCGACCTCTATTCTTGCGCAGGCCTCTCTAGATTTCCACTCCTAGCAATCCAGTCCTTCATTACTCTTTTCAAATAAGTCTTCAAGCTCTGCTACAAGTTCGGAAGGCTTATTCTTGAATTTACTTAATTGATCTGCACTCATAATTTGAATCCAGTTACCTTCAGATTCGGTAATAAAGGAAGGTAGACCTCCAGCAGCTTTGAGTTGCGATGCTGTCGCCTCATCTCGATGGATCAAATGAATATCAAGGTCGCTTGAGTTGCAAACTCTTTTCCATTTCCTTTTACCAAAGGGATTCCACCCATGTGTGGTGTCGCAAAGGTTACACGAGGCTCTCCCGAGAACTTTTAGAATTGAGTATTGAAGTTCTCCAAGGAATGATCCGTCTGCGTTGTAGATGCCAAACACAACCTTTTCGTTACCCATGCGTAACCAAACCTCCACCCGCTTTAAAAAATTGAACTCCACTTAACTTAAGGGCTAAGGAGCTTAGGATGAGAACTACTCCTGCAACAATAATGAATGTTACCTCCGGCCCCGGGCCTGCATAGAGAGGGGCGGCCAGCAAAGCCGCTATCCCCGCGCCTATCGAACTCGCTGCTGCAACCAAGCCTTGGCCTGTAGCACGCTCGTTCTCATCAGTTGCGGCCACCATAGCTGCATGACATGCTGGTGACCCCACCCCTTGGCCCAAAGCTTCGATCATTGCTAACGCCATGAGTAAGATTGGCGAAGTAAGGAATCCGTAGACAACTGTCATAGGGATAATTATTGCTACAGCAAATAGTGCTGCTCTCCACGCTCCTGCACGATCAATAAACTTACCTGCCATACTTGCAACGATCGCAAAAGGAATACCATACATCGTCAAACTCACACCGACGAACAGTGTGCTTGCTCCCAAGTCCTCCATAAACCGTGCCCATATAGCTTCGTACATGCCTGCGGGAAAGAAGAGAGCCGCTCCGAGAAGAATAGCTCCCAATGCCTCCTTTCGGCGAATGATAAGTAGCACTGAGTCAGATCGTGAGACTTTGTTTTTTGCAACTGGTGGTGGAGAGAAATTCAGCTTCAACAAGCTTGGCAGTATCAAGATAAGGGCACACGAAAAAGTCAGAAACGGAGCTTTTAGCCCCCAGACCTCATTGATAAAGGCCCCAAGAACAGGGCCGGCAACGAATCCGGATGTTTCAACTGCTGTCAACTGACCTAATCGCTCGCCTGCTCGACTCGTATCTGCGTTAGCGACAACGGCTCGGGCAGCCGGAGCAAAAGCACCTATTCCAAGTCCAGTTAGCACTCGCGCTAAGATTAACTCCCACGCTGATGACGCCACAGCGAACCACAATGAACCCAAAGCTGCAGTTACAATAGCACCTGCCATAAGAATCTTTGTCTGGCCCCGATCTGCTAATGGTGCAAGTAAGAGTTGCGCTACGACAGCTGAGAAAAAGGCAGAAGCAGCGATCAAACCCAGAATGCCGTCAGCGAAACCCAGTTCATCTTGGAGCGAAGCTATAAGGCCAAAGACGACACCAATTGACGCAGTTAGCGTAAAGATAGCTACATAGATGCTTCTGGGTATTTGCATTATCAAAGTCTGCCCCTGAATAGTCTAAATGAGATGAAATCAGGAGAATTTATCTAGTTATCTTCGAATAGGACTATTCAGCAAGGTTTCAGTTCCAGCAGAGTAAAGTTTTGCGGGCCTGCCGCCGGTCTGAGAAGAGTCAGCATTTCTGCCAAGATCAATAATAAAGCCAGGGGAGGTGAGAACTTTCTTTTGGAAATTTCCTGGATCGAGTTCAGCGTCCCAAATAGTTTCGTATACTTTCCTCAGTTCACTAATTGTGAACTCCTGAGCGCAAAATTGTGTGGCGATGGTGGAATACTCTAATTTAGCTCTTGCTCTTGTAACCGCATCAGTAAGTATGTGGCGATGGTCAAATGCAAGATTCATCTGATCACTTAGAGCTTCCTCAACTGGCATGAAGTTTGCGTGAGAGGCACCCCTTCCGCCTTCAGGGTCCTCCAATGTAGGGCCAATCCCAAAATAAGCAATCGATATGACTCGTTGCTCTCTTGGGTCCCTATTCGGAGACCCATACGTACCGAGTTGTTCCAAATAGCCCAATTCTCTCTCCAACCCAGTCTCTTTCTTCAGCTCGCGTAAAGCTGCTTCCTCTGGTTCTTCGCCGCGCTCACCAATATCCATGCGGATCAACCCCCCAGGAAGGGCCCAAAAATCCAAGAAAGGAGGAACGCCCCGCTTAATAAGGAGTACTTGGAATGTTTCATCCTTGATAGTGAATAGTGCAATATCTGTTGCTACAAGAACTTTATGGTCTTCGATCGTTGGTGCTTCGGTGCTTTGAAGGGGATTGTTAGACAAGTAAGTGCCTTCCATAAGTAGTACTTGCATAAATTGTGAAAAATACAATTTACTATAT
>DBHP01000118.1 GCA_002295705.1 Candidatus Neomicrothrix sp. UBA825
AGCGCATCAATTAAAGGACGAGAGGGACTGACGTTCAAGTGAAAGTTAAGTGATGGATGCTCGGTTCTAAAATCTTTCAAAACGCTCTGGAAATAGTTCACCGCTGCTATGTCAATCATCCCTACCCGGATAGTACCTTCGTGGGCATTCCTCATTCGGTCTGACCATTTAGCTAAGTCACTTGTTAATGAAATGACCTGCCGGGCATGATCCAAGAGAATTTCGGCGTTTGGGTGGAGTATTCGCCTTCGGCCGACTCGGTCGAATAATGATACTCCTACTCTTCGTTCTAATTCTGCGAGTCCTTGCGAAAGTGCTGAGGGTGTAACTCCGACGGCATCAGATGCATCAGCCCAGGTATTTTCTTCGGCCACAGCTATCAAATACTCTAGCTGTCTTATTGAGAGGTCCGGTAAGCTGAGCATACTCTTACAATATAGTTTAGTTTTACTTAACAATACCCGTTTAATGTTTATTATTGCTAATATCAGTTCATGACTTCAAGAAACATAAAATCATCTCAAGGTAAACTAGGCATCCTCACCCCAGGTATGGGAGCGGTCGCTTCAACTTTCATAGCAGGCGTTCTTGCTGCAAGGAAAGGATTAAAGCCACCTATTGGATCTATAAGCCAAATGGCCCATATTCGCCTTGGAACAAAAGAAGAAGGACGAAACCCATTGATCAAGGATTTTGTACCTTTAGCAGAATTAGATGATCTTGTTTTCGGCGGCTGGGATCCGATTTCCCCCAACGTGCTTGAAGCAGCCCGAACTGCCGGTGTCCTCGAAGGCGATGACCTCTCTGAAATTTCAAGCGACTTAGAATCCATTATTCCGATGGAAGCCGTTTTTGACAAAAAATGGGTTTCACGTTTAGACGGTGTCCGCGTAAAAAATATTGAGAGCAAATGGGATCAGGCAGAGGCTCTGATACAAGACATAGCGAATTTCAAGGAAGAAAACGATTGTGACCGCCTCGTAATGGTTTGGTGCGGTTCAACGGAAGCCTTTCAAGAACCCAGCGAAGTTCACGCTTCTGTTGCGGCGTTTGAAGAAGGATTAAGGAATAACGATCCAAATATTTCACCAAGCCAAATATACGCATACGCCGCTCTGCAGAGTGACGTTCCATTTGCAAATGGGGCACCTAATTTAAGTTGCGATCTAGACTGCATCGTTGAACTCTCGAAATCTCGGGGTGTTCCGATAGCGGGGAAGGATTTCAAAACCGGTCAGACGCTAATGAAGACTCTTCTGGCACCGGGATTCAAAGCTCGAATGCTTGGGCTGGAAGGCTGGTATTCGACAAACATTCTTGGAAATAGGGATGGAGAAGTACTTGATGCTCCAGAGAACTTCAAATCCAAAGAGGTTTCCAAATTGGGAGTTCTGGATACTATCCTGCAACCTGAACTTTACCCCGACCTATATGGGGATATCCATCACGTTGTAAGAATCAACTATTACCCACCTCGGGGTGACAACAAAGAGGGTTGGGACAACATTGATATTTTCGGCTGGTTGGGATACCCGATGCAAATTAAGGTTGACTTCCTGTGCCGAGACTCTATTCTTGCCGCTCCAATTGTCCTTGATTTAGCATTGTTTATGGATTTAGCCCATCGGGCCGGTGAGTCCGGAGTCCAAGAATGGTTAAGTTTCTATCTCAAAGCCCCGCAGTCCTCAACAGACAGCGGACCTGAGCATGATTTGTTCATCCAACAAACAAAATTAAAAAATACTCTTCGTGAATGGATGGGCGAAGAACCCGTTACGCATAGTGAAGCTGGCTAAAGGTACATCAGACTTCAAGAAATTGAACCGCCAGCTTTAACCCAGTTAGAAACAACACTTTCAGCTTCCTGTGGATTGTAGACGTCCTCTTCATAGCTCCATTCGCCATTGCCCGCATAATGCAGGATGACATGGACATTAAAGGAATAATCTACGCCACTTCCAGTGGGGTCCGGAAGACAATTTGGTATTAACGCTATAACACGATTTCCATCGATAATGTAATGGTCCACAGGGAAAGTCATTTGTGGGAAAGGGCCCATCGTTGAAGTAATCCACTCCTTAATTGCTGCCCTTCCATAGAATTTGCCGTAATGATGCTCAAAATATCTTGCATCTTCCGTAAATTGATCTGCCCATGGAGACCAGTCCCCTGTCTGAACAGCAGTTTCTCCCCTACGAACATATTTCCTGAATTCTTCCTCTACTTCTTCTCTTGGAACGACAATGGCAGGGACTTCTGGCGCCCAATCCTCAATTCCGCGTAGCGTGTTATCCGTCGGAGTATCTATTCGACCACCGTCGTTAAACCATTCTTGCCATACACGTTCTGCATCTGCTGGGTTATAGAAATCCTCTTCGTAATCCCATAGTCCATTCCCTGCGTAGCGTAAATAGGTTGTGTTAGGAAAACCATAGCGCTTTCCTTTACCAGTAGGATCTGGCAGGTTATTCCAAATATACAGAGCCACCTTGTCTTCCTCAATTGCCCACCATTCCATCCACATAGAGATGTTGGGGTACTGCTCCATGGTAGAAACAATCCATTGAGAGATTTGTTCTCTACCCCTAAATTCCCCTAGGAAGTGCTCTACATAGTTGGCTTCAAGAGTGAATAGAGAAGCCCAAGATTCCCAATCATGGTCGATAACGCCGCGTTTTCTATATTCATCAAACGCAATGGCAACTTCATCGTTATTGAACCCATTCATGAATTACTCTCGCTTTCCCAATATCAGTAAGATTTTCACAACGGCGACAAAAACTCAAGATTGGTATCTGTTGTTTCGGCAAAGACTGAAAATCTGATGTAAAAATAGAGATATGATTATTGTTGTCTCACCCGCCAAAGCATTGGATTTTGAGTCCCCTTGGGCGACTCAGAAAAATAGTAAACCCGCCCTGCTCAAAAAAAGTGAAGAACTTGTCGGTGTACTTTCCCAAAAGTCCCCTGACCAACTTGGTTCACTTATGTCGTTATCGGATTCACTTGCTGAATTGAACTTTGAAAGATATCAAGACTGGAGCACTCCGTTTACTAAACGAAACTCTCGTCCGGCAATACTTTCTTTTAATGGAGATACATACACGGGAATGAACGCTTCAGAGTCCTTTTCTGAAGAAGACTATGACTACGCACAGCAAACTTTGAGGATACTTTCCGGCCTTTACGGAGTGCTAAGGCCTCTGGATTTGATCCAACCCTACAGGCTGGAAATGGGGACGAAGCTGGAAACCGAATATGGCAAGAACCTTTATGAATTTTGGGGCAACTCTCTAACTGAATCTTTAAATAAAGCTCTAGAGGAAAGTCCTGGTGAAAAGGTTTTAATTAACCTTGCGTCTAACGAATATTTTAAATCTGTTCATGCAGGTGAATTAGAATTTCCTGTAATGACACCAATATTTCTTGATAGAAAAGACGGAGGGGACTACAAAACCGTGAGCTTCTATGCGAAACGTGCCAGAGGTTCAATGGCTTCTTGGATTATTCGAAATAGAATTTCTCAATGTCAGCAATTTGAAGAATTCGCTGAAAATGGATACGAATTTTGCTCAGAGCGATCAAATAATCAGTCACCGGTCTTCATTAGAACGAACTCATAGCTGAGTCATAAAGTGACTACAAAAATTGGCATTAATGGCTTTGGGAGAATTGGGAGACTAGTTGTGCGGGCGCTAGCGCATCATGAGCAACTTGAGATAACCCATATAAATGAACTCAATTGCGATGCAAATACTGCTGCGCACCTCATGCAATTCGATACGGTCCATGGAACATGGAAACGTCAAGCCCATGAATCAGAAGGAAATCTTCTTCTGGACGGGGCTTCGGTTAAATACACCCAAATTGCAAGTCCCGGTGATGTCGCATGGGAAGAAACAGATGTATCAATTGTCATTGAGTGCACAGGGGCTTTTAGAACGGTTGAGGCATTGTCCAATTATTTTGACCGAGGGATTAAAAAAGTTGTTGTAGCTGCTCCAGTTCATGACGAGACTGTTCTTAATATTGTCATGGGTTGCAATGATTATCTTTATGATCACGCAAAATATGACATTGTGACAGCAGCTTCATGTACGACGAATTGCCTTGCTCCCGTTGTAAAGGTGCTTCACGAACAGGTGGGTATTGATAATGGGATGATAACTACTATCCATGCACCGACTAATACCCAAGTGGTGGTTGATAAACCTCTTGGCGATCTGAGACGCGCGCGTTCTTCATTAAATTCTTTAATTCCTACGTCAACTGGTTCAGCTACTGCGATAACTCGCATCTTTCCTGACCTTGAAGGAAAGCTTGATGGGCTCGCAGTTAGAGTACCGGTCCTTAATGCTTCTCTGACCGATTGTGTCTTCTCATTACAATCGGAAGTTAGCGCCCAAGAGACCAACGAGCTCCTCAGGCAAGCCTCGGCTTCAGAATTGGAAGGAATACTTGGATATGAAGACAGACCGCTTGTCTCTGCCGATTTTGTAAATGATTCACGGTCTGGAATTGTAGATGGCTTATCTACCCTGAAACTCCCGAATGGGCTTGTGAAAATTTTGATTTGGTACGATAACGAATACGGTTATGTTCATCGAATGGCTGAACTGGCTGCGAAAATTTCTGAAAATTTATGACGAGACTGGAATGAAAGTTAAAAGCTACGGTCTGGTAACTGGTGCTTATTGGAGTTTGACGCTCACTGACGGCGCGTTGCGCATGGTTGTTCTTCTCCATTTTCATGAGCTTGGTTTCGGACCTTTAGAACTTAGCTTTCTTTTTCTAGCCTATGAATTTATGGGGATCTTAACGAATCTGTTCGGCGGAATCGCTGGATCAAGATTTGGGCTTGAACAGACTCTGAAGGCTGGTCTTCTGATTCAGATATTTGCTCTTCTTGCAATTTCTTTTGTAGACGCAAACTGGGGAAAGGTCTTCTCAGTAACCTTTGTAATGTTTTGCCAAGCCTTCTCAGGGATCGCGAAAGATCTCACAAAAATGAGCTCGAAAAGCGCTGTGAAATTTGTCGTTCCGGAGGATGGGTCTTCAGAACGACAAGCTCGGCTATTTCGTTGGGTAGCTATTCTTACTGGCTCAAAGAATGCGCTAAAGGGCGTCGGATTTTTCGTTGGTAGCGCATTGCTATCATCTTCCGGTTACAGAACCTCGCTCCTGATCCTTGCATGCATCGTTGCAATTGCATTAACGGCGGTTTTGGTATTCCTTGACGAGAGTATAGGAAAATCTACTAAATCTATTCCTAGGCGCATATGGGCGTCTACTTATCCTGCCGTTAACAAACTCTCGATAGCCCGATTTTTTCTGTTTGGTTCCAGAGACATCTGGTTCGTTGTGGCTCTCCCTATTTTCTTAGATGAAAGTTTGGGTTGGTCTTTTGAAGAAATAGGAGCTTTCCTTGCGGTCTGGGTTATTGGTTATGGCATCATTCAATCAGGCGCCCCCTCAGTTGTAAGACTTAAAGGTGCCTCGGGCGAAATTCAAGCCTCAACCCGTCTCTGGTCATTTATCTTGATGACTTTCACTATTCTGTTAGCCTTTTTAGTCGCATTTGACGTAGCCAAAAGTTTCACGATAATTATCGGGCTCCTCTTCTTTGGCGTTTTATTTGCTCTAAATTCCTCACTCCATTCGTATCTAATTCTTGCTTTCACGGAGGACGATAGCGATGTAGCCATTAACGTTGGCCTTTACTACTCGGCCAACGCCTTTGGAAGGCTATTTGGAACTCTACTGTCAGGGTTGACTTATCTTTGGGGTGGCTTATCGGCCGCTTTGTTTACATGCTGTGGCTTCTTAGCCGCTAACTGGCTAATTTCATTTTCATTTCCGGAGAAAATTAAATCCGGCTTGCAATAAGTTCCATTTATATCAGAACCCTATTTCGAGTACTTTGAACTTAGAGTCGTGGTCTACCACAGAGAATTCCATTGATGGGAGGAACCCATATGGAAAACAGATTGCGTC
>DBHP01000050.1:0-10217 GCA_002295705.1 Candidatus Neomicrothrix sp. UBA825
AAATTCACTGATAGCGAAATTGAGTAATTCTTGCACTTGATTTTCTTTAGTTACGTCGCATGGAATACCGTAGGCTTCAAATTGTTCACTTTGAAGTGAGGACACAGATTCGGCTAGACGCTTTTCGTGAGCGTCTGATAGCAAAACTCTTGCTCCCTCTTCAGCACATCTCTTCGCTGTAGCGAAACCGATACCTGATCCTGCTGCAGCTGTGATCACAACAGTTTTACCCTTCAAGAGGTCACGGCCCTCAGGGTAGGTTGGTATCTCGCTATTCCCCATTTTTATCCCCAGCTTCCATTTCCTTCATGCGTCTTTCTAAATCGTCAATAAAGGGATTCGGTTCTTGCTTTATTGTGTTGGGCAACATGGATGCAATTTCTTCCGGAGTCCATGCTTCACCTGGTGAATACATGGTGCGAATTTCTCTTGGCTGGTTCCAGACTGAAATTCTACGTCCTACAACACTGTATATTTGTGCATTTATGTCTCTTCCCTGATCTGAAAGAAGATAAATCGCCATAGGAGCAATGTCTTCAGGGTCTCCGGTCTCGAATGCAAATGGCACATTCTCACTCATTCTTGTCCTTGCGGTGGGAGCTAAACAGTTAGCATTTATTACAGGACCACCCCTCAGGCTTATACTAGCTGCTGTCATAGCTGCTGACCTTGTTAAGCTAACTATTCCTCCCTTAGCAGCAGAGTAATTTGGTTGAGCAGTTGAAGCAGTGAAAGCTCCCGAGGTAATCCCCAGAATGCTTCCTCCAGATTCCTGCTTGCGCATAATTGCCATTGCATGGCGATAGACAGTGAAGTGGCCCTTAAGGTGAACTGCAATCACAGCATCCCACTCGTCTTCGCTCATGTTGAAGAGCATCCTCTCCCTGAGAATGCCGGCAACACAAACAACGCCATCTACCGAGCCCCAGTTTTCCACTGCAGCGGAGATAATTTGTTCTCCGGTTTCCATTCTTGAAACATCACCCGCTATCGGTATAGCTTCAACCCCTAGGGTCCTGATTTCTTCTGAAGTAGCTTCTGCGATTTCACTTGTTGGTTCAGATCCATCAAGGGCTACACCATAATCAGCAACCACAATATTGGCACCCTCCTTCGCAGCTGCAATTGCTATGGCTTTACCGATTCCAGAACCGGCACCTGTAATGACTATATTTTTTCCTTTTAAAAAACCCTTCACCACTTCTCCTTCTTTATATTCTCTCTAGCACAATTGCTATTCCTAATGAACCGCCTTGGCACATCGTTACGAAACCTAACTCTTTGTCTTGGCGCTCAAGTTCATGAAGCAAAGTTGTAATCAAGCGAGATCCAGTGCAACCTACAGGATGACCTAGAGCTATTGCTCCTCCATTTACATTAATTTTTTCCATAGGCACCTCGTGTACTTGCGCCCAAGACAGCATGACGGACGCAAACGCTTCATTGCATTCAAAGAGGTCAAAATCAGAGATAGTATATCTTGATTGGTCTAGCATTTTCTGGGTTGCATCGACCGGGCCATCAAGTAAATAATATGGATCAGACCCAACCATCGTATGGTAAGAAATCCTAGCTCTAGGCTTGATTCCTCGACTCTCAGCTATGTCTCTATCCATCCATAAAACAGCCGAAGCTCCATCAGAAATTTGTGAGGATGTACCCGCTGTATGTAAATCACCTTCAACAACTGGGGATAGTTTAGCTAGGGTTTCGAGCGAGGTTTCACGAAGACCCTGGTCCTTCATGACGTCATGGTAATCTCCTGTATGATTTCCGTCTTTTCCTATAATCGGTGCTGCATTGACTGCAGTCACCTCTCGGTCAAATCGACCTTCAGACCAAGCTCTGGCGGCTTTTTCCTGAGATTGAGCTCCAGCGGCATCAAGCTGTTCTCGAGTAATCCCTCGAAGTTCTGCAATGCGCTGGGCAGCGCCGAATTGACCATTAGGGGGATCATCCCAGGGCCACGTCTCGGCGTCCTTGTAGTATCCGCCCCCTCCTCTGGCTGCAGTCCCTAAAGGGACTTGCGACATTTGTTCAACTCCACAACCAATGGCGATTTGTGCTCCACCTGTTGCAATTAGTCCTTGCGCAAAAGTATTTGCTTGAGCTCCCGATCCGCATTGGCAATCGATAGTCGTTGCTGCAGGCGAATAATCTTTGCCCGTTGACAGCCAAGCATTTCTAGTCACGTTAGATGCTTGTTGACCCGCCTGAGTGACGCACCCGCCGACGATTTGATCAACCTCTTCCGGTTTAATGCCAGACCTTTTCAAAACTTCTTGTTGGACAGTTGCAAGCAACTTTGGTGCTATAACCCCAGAGAGGTGGCCACCTCGCTTCCCTATTGGTGTTCGCACTGCTTCTATGATGACTGGCTCACCCACGTTGACTCCTAAGATCTAAATTCACTTGTCTAACTCTATGGAAAAACCGCAAGAAGTGGAAATCAGACACGAAGCTATATCTTGCTTTCCATGACCAATAGGCCTATCGTACCTCTTTGTTATGTTGTACTTAGCTATTTGTTGTTGCATTATTACGTTATCAGGGTCGTACCTTTCCCTAAAACGAAATAACGTGCTCCACGATCTTCTCCGAAGTAATAACAACACCCCTTTAGAAGAATCACTAACAGACACCTCTCAACATAGGGCAGATCAATATAGACATACCCTTCTGGATCACAGAGTCGCCAGTCTTGATGATGCGAGATCCAAGAGATTGCACCTATCTTGAAAAGGTTGCCATCGCATCTAACCCGCCGTGTGCGATAATTAGATAAACATCTACTTGAGGTGAAAATGTCATCACCCGAAACATTTCTTGCTTTTGGCGCGATTATGCTAATCATCGCCTTGATAGGGGTAGCGATTGATTGGTTTGGAACTCCACTTCGCCACCGGAAATTTATTCCAAAAGCATACAAATTCCCTGATGAGCGTTTATTTCGGAGCGATGTCCTCAGCTCCGAAAAAGAAACAGGTCCCCAAAGCAGTAGAGAGCATGATGAAGGTTCAAACTATAGAAACGTGATGGCAGTTGCAAAGCCAGAGAGAGCTCCAACAAAATTGAGCGGCAACACAGACTCTGAACAAGCCACAGTTGGGATTTCCGAAAGCCCTAAAGGCGAGGTGAAAGTACCAGTTGGACCCAGCGCTCGCGAAGAGACCAATGACAAAAGGCCTGAGGTAATGCTTGATGCTGAATCTGAATTAGCTAAAAGCAGTGCGGCAGCTGATTTCGAAGCAACAACAGCTGGAATACGATTGCGGGGGTGGTCACCGGGTGATGATATTTATAACCTTACGAAAATTGGCTCTGAGCCTACACCCTCAACAGTTCGTTCTAGATTTTGGAAAAATGTTGGAGTGTCACCAGGAGCCATAATATTCGGGGCAAACAATGTTGAACGATTACGTGATGGGAAGCCACCGCGACGAAGGAATCCAAGGACATCAAAATACGAGACAATGAAAGTTCATCTCCTTAGTTATGAAGATGGCCACGGACGGACACCTATCCCGAATTGGCCGAGTAGCTCGGTAGACCCGTTCGGAGACAGAAATTGAATTCTCCTACTCTCAGCGAGCTTTTCGAAGATTCAAATAGCGATACGATCACTCATCGGGGGAAAATAATCCGTGCTATTGTCCGAATCCCAGTAAGGGATGGTGCTCTAGTAATAGTTGAACGCCTGAGCGTCGCTTCACCACGCCCGCAAGCAGTAAAGTTTGCTTTGAATAGTGGCGTCATGGATATAAATGGTTATCGAGGTCCCGAGGTTGCATTGTGGAGCCATAACAGCCCTGAAACTAATGAACTTAGAATACGTGGAGCCGGGGCTTCGCTTCTTGAAGTATGGAATGCTTGGTCTATGGGAGGAGTTGATACTTCTTGGATAGGGAATGCTGGAATTGTCACGAAATCGACATCAGAGGGAGAAATCCTGCAATGCAGCGACGGGTTGGACATTCCCTCCTTTTCAGACCTTGTTGTCCAAATCTCTATTGCTCCGGAGTAAGGTCCGAATAAATTAATTTGAAAGATCCTTTGAATTCAAATGGGCTAACAACAGGTATGACAGACGTTGCGAACATAACGATTTCTTCTGGATCATAGGTCTCTGGCAACTGAAAAACGATTCCCCGTTTTGGGTGGTCTTGGATTAATCGCCATTCGTCAGGAACATTGATTTGAAAGCTCTTGATTCTCTCTAATACTGATATACCTGTGGGATGCGTAAGTCCGATGTGTGAAGGCTGATAGTTACCTTTTCTATCAGTAGCAGAGGTCCATGTAAACTGTGGAATTCTTGGGCCACGACTTGAAAACGCTTTCCAAAAAATACTGCCAGTATGGATGGAACGCTCATCCACATCTGGTTCGATGTTGAACCAGAAGATTGAATCCGATGTGTATCTATAACGGTCCATAAGTTCTATGACGGGACCAACTGTTGTCGGTGAAAATTTTAGTGTCCTAAACTGAGTTCGCATTAACCATCATCCTATTGAGCAATAGAAACGTTGCGACGCTGACTTTAAGGACAATTAAAATTGACCACTGGGCGAAAAACGCCACCTCGCACTTGAAGCAACGCCGCACCTCCAGAGGGGCCTTGATGCGATAGCGCAGTTTGGATCGGGCATGGACCTCCGGAGAATTCTGGATTATAGAGATATCCCTCTATGTTTGCTTTCTCGAAGAAACTCTTGACGTTCACTTCGCCTTCAATTGAATTGAGAATTGCCACTAGCAGATCTGTGCTCCAGTACCCAACTGATATTGCTTGGCTGTATATCTGCGGCCCAGCTATTTGTGAAAGTCCGGTCATGATCTCTGTAGTTGCCCCGCGATACTCTTCTTGTGGTGGCACTTGCGAGAAGACATAACCGCCCTCTAATTTCGCAGACATTTCATAATCCTGCAGAATACCGGGGAGATACGTAACATCGTCAACGACCATCCCAGAGAAATTATCTATAAGCTCTCTTTTGATAGCAACCGTTGTATCTAATCCTATTGATAGAAGCAAAACATCTACCTCAAGTGAATCGACCTCTTCCAAGATAGCGGCAACCGAGATTTCATCTCCAAGCTGTATTGACTTGACGAGATTATCTCCCCACAGTGTTTCATTCTGAAGAGTAACTGCAGTCCCAGCGGAGTCGCTTGTCGTTATAGAGACGACTTGAGGGACACGCCCATAGAAGATTGAAAGAAGTCTTAGAGAACTCGTATCAAAATTTTCATCGTTGGCAGCACTTGTTGCAAGGTTCATGCAACCGTTAAAACCAAATCCCCATTTATTCGGCTCACAGAAACCTTCAGCAAATCCCCATCCAAAAAAGGGAAAATTATTATCGGCCAGGATATCCGTGACTGCTTGACTGGTTGCTGTCGATAATAGAATTAGGGCAAAAATATCTTGATCAACAATATCTTCAACAGTTGATTTTAAGATTTCTTCACTGCCGGTGTCGTCAATAACTTTGACAATTTCTAATTTCCTTTGATTTATACCACCATTTTCATTCAGTCTAAATATTCTCGCTTCGACTCCAATTTCTATATCTTGGAAGACATTGCCACTCTTGATCACTGCAATTTTGATGGTTTCGTCATTAATCCCTCGATAGTTTCGCTCAATCTCTTTTGCATTCAATTCGTTGTCTCGTTGATCGTTGGAATCTGATTGCACTGACTCATTAACTAATTCCTCAATGACATCCTTAACTATTGGCGTGGGGGTGATGGCTGTAGGTGCCTCAATAAGGTTTGGGACTTCGGATTTTCCGCATGCAACAGTCAGAATGGCAATAATTAGTATCGATATTATCAATAATCTTAATTTGAGAATATTAGTTACAGAGCTCATCTAACTATTACGATAGGGCATGAGGAGTTCAACGAGTTATAGGCAAAGAGATATCGTTGGAGAGTTTTATTGAATTTGGATGACTGGTTAGCTGATAACACAACTACGGACAAGCCCCTGATCCCCGCTTCTACTGTTATTCCCATTCGTGATTCGGCCCAAGGGGTAGAAGTTTTGATGATCAAAAGGAACACCAAACTTTCATTTGCCGAGGGTATGTGGGTTTTCCCCGGTGGAAAAGTAGACGAAGAGGATCGTATTAACGCCTTCACTGAGCATGACAGCGCTAAAACAGCAGCTTGCAGAGAGTGCCTTGAGGAATCTGGACTTTCCATAGCCGAAAAGGATTTAACATATTACAGCCATTGGCTTCCACCTGTTGAAGCCCCGAAACGATTTTCAACATGGTTTTTCATTGCGAGAGCGCCACAAGGAACTATTACTGTGGATGATGGAGAAATCACTGATTATGCATGGTGGACAATAGAGCAAGCTTTAGAGAAAGCGCATTCAAATTTTATTGAAATTCTTCCGCCCACGTGGATTACTTTATTTGACCTTTCCCAATTCAAGTCAGTTGACGAAGCCATTAAATCTGTCTCCTCAAGGGGCCCAAGAGCGTACGCTACACAGATGATCAAAACTAACGAGGGTCTCGCAGCTGTTTGGGAAGGTGATCGAGACTACATTACACGCTCAGGCGAAAGTCTTGGTTTACATAGACTCGTAATGACCGAATCCGTTTGGAAATTTCAACTTAGCTTCAATCACGCTTAGCAAAAAGTGCTAGATTCAATTTCCTCACTTATTGTTGACATTGAGAATAAATAATCAATTTTGATGAAAGGTATTGCAGTGCAAGGATTAACTCATGAAGAGGTAATTGAGCGCACAAATGATGGAAGGGTCAACAAAGACCCTGAAACAACCTCACGTTCAACATGGCAAATTGTTTACGCTAACGTTTTTAACCCCGTGAACGCGATAATGCTGGCGCTTTTCGTACTGATTCTTATCGCTGGATTTCCAGCCGATGGTCTTTTCGTAGGAGTGGTAATTAGCAACAGCGTGATTGGCGTTTCGCAGGAAATTTATGCAAGGAGGGAGTTGGAGAAACTTCAACTGCTGAATTCCCCGAGCGTTCGAGTTATCAGAAATAGCGCGGAGGAGGAAGTCGCTGCTGATGAAGTTGTTCAAGATGATCTCGTTGTTACTGGAGCTGGAGATCAAATAGTAGTTGATGGAGATGTTCTTGAGACGCAAGGCTTGGAGATCGATGAGTCGCTCCTGACAGGAGAATCAGACCCTATTGCAAAGAAGGTCGGCGATGAGGTACTTTCAGGAAGTTTTGTGAACGCAGGTACTGGAATTTTCAAAGTGACTCGTGTAGGTGCAGACTCATATGCAAACGCATTAGCTTTAGAAGCCAAACGATTCTCTCTGGTTGATAGTGAGCTAAGGAGAGGAATTAACTCTATTCTTCGAGTGCTGATGTTCCTCATCCCTCCCGCAGGTGCTTTATTGCTTTTTTCCCTACTTGACGTTGAAGATCAATGGCAGAATGCGCTGCAAGGCTCAGTCGCTGCTGCGGTAGCTATGGTGCCGGATGGATTAGTGCTACTCACAAGTCTTTCATTCGTTGCAGGTGTTGTCGCAATCGCTAGAAAGCGAGCGTTAGCTAAAGAACTTGCGACTGTTGAACTCTTGGCACGCGTTGATACTCTTTGCCTCGATAAGACAGGAACCATCACTACCGGCGAAATTAGTTTTGGAGACATTATCCCTCTTGGTGATTTTGACCATAGGTCCGCTCTTGAGATTCTTGGATCTGTCGCCCACAGCGATCCGGACCCAAATCCAACAATGTCGGCCGTAGCTGATGCAACAGAGAAAGTACTCAACTGGGAGATAGCTTCAATTGAGCCATTTAATTCCGCTAGAAAATGGTCGGCAGTGGAATTTTCTGGACATGGAACATTTTTCTTCGGAGCTCCTGACATTTTGCTAGAAAGCGCTACTCATGACACTCAACAAAAGGCTCAATCTGAAGCTGAACGCGGACGAAGAGTTCTTGCTCTGTGCAAAATTGACACCCCGCTAAATGATGGATTCCAAGGAGTTGTTGATCCAGTCTGCTTGATTCTCCTTGATGATACAGTCCGGGAGGATGCGCCAGAGATTCTTAGATTTTTCGCTGATCAAGGCGTTGAGCTCAAAGTTATTTCAGGCGATAATACCGCAACGGTGGCAACTGTTGCCGCTACTGCGGGCGTTCCAAACTGCAACAACAGCGTCGATGCTAGGACATTGGATGATGATAAAAAACTGTCTGCGGCCATAAAGGAGTCAACAGTATTTGGAAGAGTCACTCCCCACCAGAAACGTTCAATGGTTGCTTCACTTCAAGATGAAGGTCATGTTGTCGCTATGACAGGTGACGGCGTAAATGATGTCCTTGCGCTTAAAGATGCTGATATGGGAATCGCTATGGGAAGTGGGAGCTCTGCCTCTCGTGGAGTGGCACAACTGGTTTTGCTAGACAATAGCTTTTCCACTTTGCCAGAAGTACTTGCTCAAGGGCGAAAAGTTATAAACAACATTGAAAGGGTTGCGAATCTCTTCGTCACGAAAGCTGCGTATGCCCTATTGTTAACCGCCCTGATAGGGATTCAAGGAATTGAATTCCCTTTCTTGCCTAGGCAACTCACTTTGATAGGAACATTCAGCATCGGTTTGCCTGGTCTTGTGCTCGCTTTAGCTCCCAATACTGATTTGGTCCGTTCAGGCTTCCTCCAACGAGTCTTACGATTTTCTGTTCCAGCTGGTGCGATAGCGGCGGTGACAACTTGGATTGTCTACTTAAAATCGCGAGATTGGGCTGGTCAGGACTTAAGCAACAGTGAATTAGCTGAGGCACGTTCCGCTGCGACCATTGCTCTACTGATAATTGGGTTAGTTGTTTTAGTTGTAGTGTCTAGACCTCTGAGACTTTGGAAGGTCGGCCTTGCGATTTCCATGGCGGGCCTCCATGCTTGCATAATTGCTGTGCCTTTCACAAGAGACTATTTTGAGTTGGAATGGCTGGATGGCAAAAATTGGTTGATGGTTTTGGGTTCTACAATAATCGCATCTGTTTTGATAATAATGATCCAAAGAGTTATTCCTGGGATCCTACCGAAGGAACAACACTCAAATAATCACTTTAAGGACGACCAGTGACCCAAGCAGATTTAGACATGAAACGACTTGGTAATTTCGGAAAGAAAATTGGTGACATATTGAATGGAGCGGCTGCGGCCCTCATGATAAGTGTGGGCCATAAAGTTGCGCTATTTGACACCATGTCGGATACCGGTCCCGCATCGGTGGAAAAAATATCTAAGCTAGCCGGACTGGATGAAAGATATGTTCGTGAATGGCTTGCTGCAATGACCACTGCAGAGATAGTCGAATATGACTCCAACCGGGACCTTTACACACTGCCCGCTGAACACGCTGCTATGCTGACCCGTTCTGCGGGACCCAGAAATCAATCTTTGTACATGCAATACATTCCGCTGTTAGCCAAAGTTGAGGATCAGATTGTTCATCACTTCAAGCATGGAGGAGGCGTTCCCTATTCTGAATACACAACATTTCACGCCATCATGGCTGAAGCTAGTGCCGCACGTTTCGATGCTTTGTTAGTAGATACAGTCATTCCACTCGTCCCCGGCCTCATTGAAGAACTTTCAAACGGCATTAAAGTTGCTGATGTCGGATGCGGATCGGGGCACGCTATAAACGTAATGGGCGCTGCTTTCCCAAATAGCAAATTTACTGGAATTGATTTTTCTGAGGAAGCTATCAATGCCGCTGTAAAGGAGTCGGAGACAATGGGGCTTAGCAATGTCTCCTTTCGCGTGCAGGATGCAGCGGCATTAACCAGCGCAGATGAATTCGATTTCATTACAACATTTGATGCGGTCCACGATCAAGCTAAACCCAGAGATATGGTAAGAGGAATCTTCAATAGCTTGAAGCCAAATGGTTATTGGTTGTGCGCTGATTTATGTGCATCAAGCCACTTAGGAGAAAATTTAGATCACCCAATCGGGACGTTTGGGTATACGGTTTCTTGCATGCATTGTATGTCCGTTTCCTTGGCATACGATGGCGAAGGATTAGGAGCTATGTGGGGCGCTCAAAAGGCACGTGAGATTTTCACTGAGGCAGGGTTCGAGGTTGATGAAGTCTCAAGAGTTGACGGCGATGCAGGAAATAATTACTACGTTTGTAGAAAACCCGCTTTAAAATAGCAATTTCGTTATTAGCTAGGCCAATTAATCGCTTGCAC
>DBHP01000050.1:10603-51195 GCA_002295705.1 Candidatus Neomicrothrix sp. UBA825
AATCCCCCAAATGGAGCATACATATGAGGGGCAATTGTATTCAGAGCTACATTCCCACTCTCTAGTTTTTGCGCTATGTCATAAGCTCGTGTTGTATTGCCTGCGTATACATAACTAAATAGCCCATAGTGACTGTCATTCGCTAGTTCAATAGCATGTTCATCTCCATCGTGAGACATGACGACTACAACCGGGCCGAACGCTTCTTCTTTCACGACATGCATATCAGGATTGCACCCTGCTAATAGTGTGGGGGCAATGAAATAACCGTCTCGGTCAGGGCGCTCACCACCGACGATCACTTCTGCACCATCATCAATTCCTGATTGAATGAATGATTCAACTCGATCACGATGCGTTTCTGTTATGACAGGGCCTACTAACGTACCTTCCTCTCTTGCATCACCTACTGTCATAAATTCTGATGTTGCCTTAAGCGTGGCTACTGTTTCTTCATAAATGCTTTTATGACAGATCACTCGTGTAGGCGCTGTGCAGATTTGGCCACTATGGAACCCCCAAACACTTGCGATTCCCCCAACGGCTGCTTGTATGTCACAATCTTCAGTCATGATTAAAGCCCCTTTGCCTCCAAGCTCCATGAGTAGTCTCTTCATAGTTTTCCCACCGCTCTCCATGATCTTTGCACCCACCATTGAGCTCCCTGTAAAAGAAATCATATTGACATCAGAGCTATCGACTAGAGCGGCACCAATTTCTGGGGCGGACCCGACGATCACATTAACTACTCCTGGAGGGAATATTGAATTGAGAACCTCTCCTAACTTGATGACCGCTAAGGGGTCCTGAGGTGCTGGTTTGATAATAACTGTATTCCCCATTGCCAAAGCTGGAGCTATCTTGCCTGCTACGTTCACCAAGGGAAAATTGTAAGGGGTGATGCATGCTACGACTCCGGCTGGTTGCCGAATCACATTACCTGTAATTAAAGACTCAGGAGCCAGAGCGCTAGCAGCTGAATAAACTGGAGTGAGAGGTTGATTCATTTCAAAAGATTTTGAGTAATATCGGAATCTGTCTATAAAAGCGCCTGCAACTTGCATGGTTTTTGCTATTCGCATCGTTGCGCCTGTTTCGGCTTGCACGAGATCAACCCATTCAGCGCTTGCTACTTCAAGTGCATCCGCTGCTTTTGCGATATAAGAGCAGCGTTCATCCATTGTGAGCGCTTTCCATTTAGGTAGTGCCTCCTTCGCTGCTACAGCTGCTTGAAGAGTTTGTTGAACTGTGGCCTCAGGAGCTTTCCCCACAATTTCTGTTGTGTTTGGATCGATAATGTCATAGTGGGCACTGGTAGAGATCTCTTCACCTCCTACGAGCAGTTTCCATTCATAATCTTGATCTATATTCGCCATAACATCTCCTCGTCATTATCCCTGTTTCATATTATGTCCATTGTGAAATAAGGGGTATATCCACTAACGTATCTCTGAGAAGGGAAGGTAGCAATGTTTGATGTGATCCTTAAAGGTGGAGAAGTCATTGACGGGACTGGAAAGACGCGATTCAAAAGCGATGTTGGCATCATTGGCGACAAAATAACTGCGATTGAAGATTTATCATCATCGGAATCGAAGTCTGTTATTGACACATCTGGAAAAGTTGTTTGCCCTGGCTTCGTTGACGTTCATACCCATCTGGATGCTCAAGTATTTTGGGATGGGACGTTATCTCCTTCTCCGCTTCACGGAGTGACCACAGTTGTAGGTGGGAATTGTGGTTTCACTATTGCCCCTCTCAGTGATGACCCTGACGTTGGAGATTATTTAATGAAGATGCTTTCACGTGTAGAGGGCATTCCTCTTGAATGTCTTCAGGAGGGAGTCCCTTGGAATTGGAAATCAACTTCAGAATATTTTGACTCAATGGGGGGTGACTTATCGATTAATGCTGGTTTTAAAGTGGGTCATAGTGCTCTTAGGAGAGTCGTAATGGGAGCTGCCGCTACAGAGCGTGAAGCTACTGACGACGAATTATCGGCAATGCAGGAGTTACTTCGCTTGGGGCTGGAAGCTGGCGGATTAGGATTTTCATCGTCATGGTCGAGAACACATAATGATCCATTTGGCAATATGGTGCCGAGTAGGTATGCAAATAGAAGTGAACTAATCGCGTTGTGCGAAGTACTTTCTGATTTTGATGGAACATCAATAGAATTCATTCCTGCCCTAGGACCCTTTGAGCAGTGGGCAATGGACTTAATGGCCGACATGTCCGTTGCTGCTAACAGTCCTCTCAACTGGAATGTCTTGAATATAAATGCGAGAACACTTGAGGAAGGCAAGAAAAAATTGGAAGCAGGCGATATTGCCGCTTCGAAAGGTGGAAAGGTCATTGCGCTAACAGTACCGATGACACTTGGCTTGCACCTAAATTTCTTGGGTGGATTTGTACTTGATGCTCTTCCTGAGTGGGAGAACTTCATTCTTAAAAGTCGGAAAGAGAAGATGCAAATACTCAGCGACGAAGACGCACGTAAAGAACTTGACGATTTTGCTCAACAAGATGGCCCTCTTCGGAATGTTGCACACTGGGGAGCCAAGACTATTTTCCACACAAAGGCGCCAGAAAATGAGGGATACATCGGTAAAACAATTTATGAAATCTCCGAGGAAGTTGGAAAGAGCCCATGGGATACTCTTGTTGATATTGCTATTGCTGACGAGTTAGAAACTTCTTTCGGTAATCCTGTAGCTGACGAACCAAATGCTGATTGGGAAGCGAGAGTAGAGGTTTGGCGGGACTCTAGAGCAATTATCGGAGCATCTGATGCTGGAGCCCATTTAGATTTATTCCTGTCTTCAAATTACACAACTTATATGCTTGGCGAGGCAGTTAGAAAAAGGGCATTATTGGAATTGGAAGAAGCAGTTCATATGCTCACTGAGGTTCCTGCGAATCTTTATGGCCTTGTAGGTAGAGGCGCAATAAAGCAAGGGAATTATGCGGACGTTATTGTCATTGATGAGAACACGATAGGTTCACAACCTACTTCTATCGTTAATGACCTTCCTTTAGAAGCTCCTAGACTATTTGCAGGAGCTGATGGAGTTGAGCATGTCTTCTGTAATGGTGAAGAGATAGTAAGTAGCGGTGAATTTACAAGTAGTCGTCCGGGTTCTGTTCTCAGGTCAGGTACGCACACATCAAACCCTTCAATGGTTTGATTTCTTGATTTCCGCTTTCACATTGCCCCTTATCTCCGAGTAGCCTCTGACTAATACATATGAGGAGTTAACATGGCAGAACCAGTTATTGTAGCAACATCACGAACACCCATAGGCCGAGCTTCTAAAGGAAGCCTCGTTGACGCAAGACCAGACGATATGTCAGCGTTTATCGTCAAAGATGTGCTCAGTAAAGTAGACGGACTTGACCCAGCTGAAGTTGAAGACATTATCTGGGGCATTGGACAGCCCGGTGGCGAAGGAGGCTTTAATATCGGCCGAATTATCGCTGTCATGAATGAAATGGAAGTCCCTGGAGTCACAGTAAACCGATACTGTTCATCATCATTACAGACAATACGGATGGCCGCCCACGCCATAAAAGCAGGCGAAGGAGACTGTTTCGTTGCAGGAGGTGTTGAAACTGTGAGCAGATACATGAATGGCGCCGCAGACACTGGGCCACACAATGAATTATTTGCTGATGCCGAACAAAGAAGTGCTGAAAGAACATCAGGTGAACAAGGCAACTGGGAAGCTCCTAACGGATTACCTGATGTCTATATAGCTATGGGCCAAACAGCTGAGAATGTCGCAGAGCATTTAGGTATATCAAGAGAAAGGCAAGATGAGTTTGGTGTTCGCTCGCAGAATCTCGCTGAGGCAGCTATGAAGCGGGGCTTTTTTGAACAGGAGATCACTCCATACACGCTTCCAGATGGATCTGTTGTATCAAAGGATGAT
Source organism: Candidatus Neomicrothrix sp. UBA825 (assembly GCA_002295705.1). Taxonomy (GTDB): domain Bacteria; phylum Actinomycetota; class Acidimicrobiia; order Acidimicrobiales; family UBA8592; genus UBA8592. The sequence goes on from DBHP01000050.1 coordinate 14,536, forward strand.
GGTATCAGGGAAGGAACAACTCTTGAGGGCGTTTCACAGCTGAACCCTGTATTCCGTCCGGGTGGAACAATAACTGCCGGCAATGCTTGTCCCCTTAACGACGGCGCTGCAGCAGTTGTGGTGATGAGCGACACTCGGGCCAAGGAGCTTGGTCTACAACCTTTGGCGCGAATAGTTGCAAGTGGAGTTTCGGCTTTAAATCCTGAAATCATGGGCCTTGGACCTATCGATGCGTGCAGACAAGTGCTAGACCGAGCCGGAATGCAAATGAGCGACATTGACCTAGTTGAGATCAATGAAGCATTCGCAGTGCAAGTACTCGGATCTGCTGATGCCTTAGGTATCAATATTGACGAACAACTGAATATAAATGGTGGAGCAATTGCTTTAGGGCATCCTTTCGGCATGACCGGATCTAGAATCATGACCACATTGATTAATAGTTTGCACGATGCTGACAAGCAATTTGGTTTAGAAACGATGTGCGTTGGCGGTGGGCAAGGCATGGCAATGTTAATTGAAAGACTGTGAGCTTCAGCTAAACCATGTGATTGGATCTCTTAAAATAATAAGGAGTCAAGGTGGGACGATTAGATAATAAAGTAGCTGTTGTAACGGGAGCAGGCAGCGGGGTGGGGAGAGAACACGCCTTGTTACTTGCTTCGGAAGGGGCTCAAGTCGTCGTGAATGATATTGGAGAGGCCGCTGATGAGACAGTTGCTAGCATAAAAGCAAAGGGTGGGGAAGCTGTTTCTCATTTCGGAAGCGTTTCAGACTGGAACACTGGAGAGGATTTAGTCACAACGGCACTTGAAACTTTTGGCGATCTTCATATTTTAATCAATAACGCTGGAATACTGCGAGATGCTATGAGCTTCTCAATGAGCGAACAGGAATTTGATGAAGTCATTGCCGTTCATTTAAAGGGGCACTTTGTTTGCGCTCGTGCAGCTGCTATCTACTGGAGAAATCAATCTAAGGCGGGAAAGGACTCAGCTCGAAGAATGGTCCACACTACAAGTGAATCAGGACTATTTGGTGGCCCAGCTCAATCAAATTACGCATCTGCTAAGGGAGGAATACTTACTCTTTCTCTGACGCTTGGAAGAGAGTTATCAAAGTATGGTGTCACGACTAATGTTGTTGCTCCGCGAGCGCGAACAGGACTAACTGATTACATACAGTCAATGGCTGCACCAGAAAGCACTGATCAATTTGATGTCTATCACCCTGCTAATGTTTCTCCCTTTGTAGCTTGGCTATGCACAGATGAGGCGCAGGACGTAAATGGGCAAGCATTCATTGTCGGTGGTAGTGGTGTCTGGTGGATGCGGAGCTGGTCACATATTAATCACATTAAACTAGACGCCCAAAAACTATCTATCAGCCAGATTGGTGAGCTTAAGGATGAACTATTCAATGGTGAAGACACGGGAATTCCTGCTTTTGCGGCACCCAAATTCGGCTAGCCCCCATACAGGTTCACTCGGGGCTCTCTAATTCCTCTTCAACCTCTTCCAGGTTGGTAGTTGCTTTCAACTCTACGAGACTCTCATCTTCACAACTTAATTCCCCTGGGCGAAGAGGAAACTCTCTTTCCCATAGGCCATCATCAAAAGTCATGATTACAAAACATGAGGATGGAATGACATCAGCGGGGTTAGAAATCCCGTGAAGCCCGCGTGCATCCCAGAAAGTAATACTTTTTGCAGCTACAAGGACACCCTCTTGGCTGAGAGTTTCAGGTTTGTATGACGCAGAGTTCGTTCCAACTGACCGAGAGACCGCTTCTTCGAATAGCAGGGCGGCGCTCCAAGCCGCTATACCGGCGGCTGTGGGTTTGGAGTCAGATCCGTGAGCCACGCTCATAAAAAATAGGTATCTTAATAATTCATCGTTTAATTCGGCTTCCTCTATTGGGAGGTGCGGCAACCAAACTGAGACTCCTTGACCTGATTCACCTGCAGATGCTACCCAATCTGGGTTATAACACTTTTGCCCGCAACTGATAAAGCGGAAAGACTTTTCAGGGTCGATATCTTTCAAAGCATCCAAAAATCGTATCAGCTCTCTTCCACTTGTAACCCAAACAAGAGAATCGCTTTCTGTTTGGAGCAAAGCTTCGGCTTCAGACTGGAAGTCGCTTTCGATTCGATATACGGGGCTATGCGAAAATTTGAGTCCCTGAGAAGTGGCTGATTCTAACAACCTCTCACCGGCAAGAACAATCGAAGGTAGTTCCGGAAGAAGGGTGGCTACACTTTCAATTTCTGAAGGGTTGCTTTGCGCAAAATATGATGCCCAACCCGCATTACTAGTAACTCCTGCAATTGGGTTGGACTGATAGGTTTGTCCTGAGTAAAGCCTCCGCAGTGAAAATGTCGCGGCTGGGAAATCAGGCAGTAAGCATTCTGGAGATTGCAGTAAATTTAACCCATCGGAGTCATTTACCGCAAATGAGCCGACTAGCGCGAAGTAATTCCCTTCGCAAACAGCATTGATTGCCTCAACGTGGCGAAAGGTGGCAGAATCTACTCTTTCAACTATTATTTCTCTTCCCGCTAATTTAGTTGATCGGTTTACTGATTCGGCCCAGGCTTCTACTGATTGCCAAACGCTTAAGCCCTCTGAGTCGTTGAGATATTCATTTGGACCATCTGCAATGACTGCTATGCGAATAGTTGTATCCGTTAATCCGGATTCCATTTCTTGCGTAAGTTGATTCATATCATCACTCATAACTGGTGGTGGTTGTGATTCAAGAGGGGGTGGCTCGGGTGGGAGTTCTGCAAGAGGTATCACTGGATCCGAGCATGATGCCAGCAGTACAAGAGGCAACAAAAAAAGCAGCGATCGAGGTAGGACCCATTGAAGATTCACACTCTAAGACTAATACCCTAATTGACAAGAACGATGTCGCTTCTAAATCTAGATGAAGAGTTCAAAACGCTTTTCAACCATTAGGGGCATAATTATCCAAATGTTTCACTAGTGTTAGAGGGTGTCATTCCTTGAAGATAATACGAAATTGACCGCATTTCGTGCTTTCTCTCATCGCGAGTTTCGCAAATTTTACGTAGGGTCTATTGCCGCACAGGTAGGATTTTGGTTTTCGCACATTTCGTATCAGGCACTTATGTCTGATCTCACAAAGGACGAATTGTGGGTTTCAATGCTTTTCGTGGTGACTTTTCTTCCTGTTCTCTTCTTTGGGCCATTGGGCGGGCTTCTTGCTGATCGCCTTGATCGCAAGAAGCTACTTCTTAGTTCTTATGCAGCTCTAATTGTTGTTTCAGGTATTCAGGTTTTCTTAGTTGCAGTTGACGCAATTTCGCCTACTATCTTACTTTTGACTTCATTTCTCATTGGTCTTGTTATGGCTGTTTTGAGCCCTGTCGTTCAGGCAGTAACTGCGAATACTGTTCCTCCAGAAGACCTAGCAAGCGCTATTTCCTTGCAAGCTATGTCTTCAAATGCCAGCAGGGTTATGGGCCCTGCTCTTTGTGCACCTTTGGTAAGTAGCAATTTATATGAGATTTCGTGGTCTTTATATAGCATTGGACTTGCACTTGCTTTGATCATTGCCGCTGGGATCACACTCCTTCCATATGAACTCGAGACAGAGCAAGTGGCAGTCAAACAAGGTCTCCTAGATGGAATTAATCATGCTCGAGAGCGAAGAGATGCATGGCAGGCTCTATTACTGGTGGGCTTTATAAGTATTTTTGGAGTCTCACATGTTGCTCTAACGCCTTCCTTCACAGAGAATAGTTTAGGTAAACCGAGTAGCTATTTCGCTTGGTTGGGAGCGGCTACAGGATTTGGTGCACTGATTGGAGCTTTAGCTGCTGGAAGTTTTACGGCTTCGTCAACTTTGAAACGCGGGTCTTCGCTTGCGGTGCCCTATTGCTTGCTACTGTTTGGTTTTTCTTATGTCACCAATTTTGAGATAGCAATAGTTGTCCAGATCTTAGTGGGCTTCTTCTATATCGCTTCGTTCACGACCCTTCAGGTTGTGATTCAAGAACTTGTATCAGAAGAGTTTAGAGGTCGAGTTATGTCCCTGTTCAATATTGCTTGGGCTGGACTGGTGCCTATTGGCACCTTACTAATGGGTTTACTTGCCAGCTCAACTGGTTTTGATCTGGGAGCATCCGACACAATTACCCTCACGTCATTGGCGTGTCTCTGCTATGTAGGGCTAGTGGTAGTTAGAAATTCTCGACCTACTGACCTAAATACTTGACAGCCGAAGCCACCAAGTATTCTTCTCATAATGCTGCTGCAAATCCTTTATCAAGGTCAGCAATAATATCGTCGATGTGTTCGATACCAACTGACAGTCGAATTAGGCCGGGATACACGCCAGTATCTGCTTGCTCCTCTGGAGTAAGCTGACTGTGAGTTGTTGAGGCTGGATGAATAACCAGACTTCTTACATCTCCGATATTCGCTACATGACTGTGAAGCTCTAAGCCTTCAACGAATTTTTTCCCTGACTCTAAGCCCCCCTTTATGTTGAAGGCAGGTATAGCGCCGAAGCCTTTGCCCCCTGTTAGTTCTTTGGCTCTTGTATGCCATGGGCTACTTTCTAGTCCTGCATAAGCAACAGATTCAACTTGGTCATGATTTTCAAGATACTCTGCCACAGCGAGTGCATTGCTACAATGGCGTTCCATTCTTAAGCTTAAAGTTTCCAACCCCTGCAAGAACATGAAGGCGTTGAAGGGTGTGGTTGATGCGCCTAAGTCACGGAGCATTTGCACACGGGCCTTGATGATATATGATCCGTGACCCAGAGCCGGCCAATATGCTAGACCTCCGTAGCTTGGATCCGGTTCGGTCATGTTTGGAAATTTACCACTTTCGCCCCAATCAAAGCTTCCGCCGTCAACTAACACACCTCCTATTGATGTTCCATGCCCACCAATGTATTTTGTCGCTGAGTGAACAACTATGTCCGCACCATGTTCAAGGGGTCTGACCAGGTATGGTGTAGCTGCTGTATTATCCACCATCAGTGGAACACTATTATTGTGGGCAACCTCGCTAACGCCTTTTACGTCTAACCAGTTATTTTTCGGGTTTGGATTCATTTCTCCGTAAAAGAGCTTCGTGTTATCCCTTACAGCTGCTTGCCATTGTTCTAAATCATCGGGGTCTTCTACAAAGGTAACCTCGATACCTAATTTCGGTAGTGTGTAATGGAATAGATTATATGTCCCACCATACAATGAGGCTCCAGAGACCATATGGTCACCTGATTCAAGAATCGTTAGAATTCCTAAAGTTTCTGCAGCTTGACCCGACGCTAATGCTAGTGCACCAGGTATGCCAACGGCCGTTTCTGTTCCACCCTCAAGAGCTGAAACTCTTGCTTCAAAGACGCCTTGCGTGGGGTTCATAATACGGGTATAAATGTTCCCCATTTCGGCCAGAGCGAACAAGTTCGCTGCATGATCAGTGTTGTTAAATGTAAAAGATGTGGTTTGATAAATCGGAACAGCCCTTGAATTTGTAGCTGCATCCGGTTCTTGACCAGCATGGATTTGCTGTGTTTCAAATTGCCAATTACTCATTGTTACCTTCCTAGTAAATTTGGAAGGAACCCGTTTGCTTGACTGCTCGATGTGAATTGATCCATTCGGACAATTACTTGTACTTTCGTACCACATCCCCATTTCTGGGAAGCACCTTGGGTGTCCGTCCTAGGTTGCCGGGCCCATTAATGGACCTCTCTTAATGTCCCTTTGATTGAATCAGAATTTAAGCAATTATGCAACCTCTATGGAGATTTTTGAAAGATTTTACCCTTGCCCGCCACTTGTATCTTTGACGCTCTGCTTACCGGATGAGATCCATGGCATCATGGCGCGAAGTTCTTTCCCAATTGTTTCAATCGCTAGATTTTGGCCAGCAGCTTCAAGGTCAAGGAAATTCTTGCGTCCAGTTTTTGATTCAGCAACCCACTCTTCAGCGAATTTTCCTGACTGGATTTCATCTAAGATAGTCTGCATTGTCTCACGAACGTGGTCGTCAACAACTCTTGGTCCGCGAGTAAGGTCGCCGTATTCTGCCGTATCTGAAATGCTATATCGCATTCCTGCTATGCCTTCTTCATACATTAGGTCAACTATGAGTTTCAGTTCGTGTAGGCATTCGAAATACGCTATTTCTGGCTGGTAGCCAGCTGACACGAGAGTATCAAAGCCACTCCTGACTAATTCAGTGAGACCTCCGCACAGAACTACTTGTTCTCCAAAAAGGTCAGTCTCGCATTCTTCAGTAAACGTTGTTTCAATTACACCTGCTCGAGCTCCCCCTATTGCATCTGCGTAAGCCAAAGCAAATTCTTTTGCGTTTCCTGATGCATCATTCTCAACTGCGATAAGGCATGGAACCCCGCCACCCTCTAGATAGGTTCTTCTTACGAGGTGCCCTGGTCCTTTAGGGGCCACCATAACAACATCCACGTCATTAGGTGGGGTAATCAGATCAAATCGAATATTGAACCCGTGACTAAACATTAACGTATCTCCCGAATCCATATTGGGGCCAATATGACTGTCATATATTTCCGCTTGTTCAGTGTCAGGAAGGAGAATCATTATTACATTCGCCCACTTTGATGCTTCATCAATACTCATTACTGTGAGTCCAGCTTCTTGGGCTTTAGCAACTGATCCCGATTCTTGGCGTAGCCCTACTACGACCTCTATCCCTGATTCCTTTAGGTTTAAGGCGTGAGCATGGCCTTGCGATCCATAGCCAAGCACTGCGACTCTTTTACTGTCAATTTGTGTTCTGTCCGCATCCGCTTCGTAATATATGTTTGCCACTTTTTCTCCTTATTTCCTTTATTTACTCTTTTAGTTACTTATTGTGCGATTGTCGCAAGAGCCACTATTCCGGTTCTTTGCACTTCAACTATTCCATACTTTTCAAGAACTGTTTCGAATTCATTAATAACGTCGGGGTGGCCAGAGAGCGACACCATGATTTTTTTATCTCCGACACTAAGCACATTAGCGTCGAAAGACTCTATTTCACGCATGATGTTATCTTCGGTGCCTTCAGATAGGTTCACAGTTGCCAGAATTAGTTCACGGCTCACAGAGTCATTGGGAGATAGTTCTTGAATTCTCACCACGTTGATTAATTTGTCTAGTTGCTTAACGATTTGTTCCATAGGTGCTGATTCTGCATCTACGACAATGGTGAGGCGGCTGAAAAGTTCGTTATCAGTAGGGGCTACTGCTAGTGATTGAATATTAAATCCTCTTCGTGCAAATAAGCCTGAAACTCTAGCGAGGACCCCTGGCTTATTCTCAACACGGACGACAAGGGTGTGGAATTGTTCTGCCATAATCAATCATTTCCTTGTGAGGGATGAACGATCACATCACTATTTGACTTGCCTGCAGGCACCATCGGGTAGACGTTCTCGCTTGCTTCGGTTCTGAAATCAATAACGACTGGCCGGTCATTGATTTCATTCGCTTGATCAATCGCAGGTTTTACTTCCTCGGGTGATTCAACTCGAATACCAACACATCCCATTGCTTCAGCGAGTTTCTTGTAGTCAGGCAAATCAGGTTGGAGATGAACTTCGCTATAACGTTCATCATAAAATAGTTCTTGCCATTGACGGACCATTCCTAAATATCCATTATTCAGCACTGCTATTTTCACTGGAAAATTTTCAAGCCTTGCAGTTACAAGCTCTTGATTTGTCATCTGAAAACAACCATCGCCATCTATCGCCCAAACCATTCGGTCAGGTTTTCCTGCTTTTGCTCCGATTGCGGCAGGAACTGCAAATCCCATTGTTCCCAAACCACCTGAGTTAATCCAGGTGTATGGGTGATTGAACTTCCAGAATTGGCTAGCCCACATTTGATGTTGCCCCACTCCTGAGGCAACGATTGTGTCATCAGGTGTATTATCACGTAATTGTTCGATGACATATTGGGGTTTGAGACCTTCCCCTTGTTGCCAATCGTCATACACTAACGGGAAACGTTCTTTCCATCCACTAATCTGGGACTTCCATGCTGACCGATCGGGATGATCTTTAGTTTCGGATAGCTGTTTCAATGCTTTGATAAGTTCAGTGATTGTTTGGCCTACATCACCCTGTATTGATACGTTAGCTGAGCGAACCTTATTAAACTCTGCTGGATCGATATCGGCATGAATGACTTTAGCATTTGGGGCAAACTCGTCGACTTTACCCGTAACTCTGTCATCAAACCGTGCTCCGAGCGTGATCAAAAGATCTGATTCTTGTATTGCTGTCACCGCAGTGTAATTGCCGTGCATGCCGGGCATTCCTAATGCAAGGGGATGATCATCCGGAAAGCCTCCCCTATTCATTAACGTCGTCACGACGTGGATGTCAAGCAATTCTGCGAGTTCTCGTAGCTGTTCAGCAGCACGTGCTTTTAGAATCCCCCCACCACTATAAATTATTGGTCGATCTGATTGGAAAATTAGTTCTGCGGCTTCTAGTACTGAAGCATGATCTGGTTTCTGAATTGGGCTATACCCAGGAAGGTCATGTCCGGAAGGTTCGTAGTCATCAAAGTGCGATACCGGATTATTAGCGTCCACGAGATCCTTTGGGATGTCAACAAGTACCGGCCCTGGTCTGCCTGTGGTCGCTATGTGGAAAGCGTCATGAATTACTTGAGGTATCTCCGAGGCCTCTGCTACTAGAAAGTTGTGTTTGGTGACGGCCATTGTGATCCCAGTGGTATCGCATTCCTGAAAGGCATCTGATCCAATAGCGCCGCTTGCGACTTGTCCGGTTATACAAACAAGTGGGACAGAGTCAAGCATTGCATCTGCTAGAGGTGTAACCATATTCGTTGCAGCCGGTCCACTTGTAACTATCGCAACACCTGGCAAACCTGTCGCATGAGCGTAACCTTCTGCCATGTGGCCAGCACCTTGTTCATGACGTACAAGAACGTGACGAATTGATGAATCAATAAGTGGGTCATATGCTGGCAGGATTGCGCCTCCAGGTAGACCAAAAACTATTTCTACTCCTTGAGCTTCAAGGCTTTTCATTAAGGCTTTTCCGCCATTAGTTTTCATACCGCTTCCTCAAAACGATTGATTACTGACCCCTTTACGGTATCCATTTGTTTGTCAGTACACGCATGAAATCGCCATATTCTATAAAAGTAATAATTCCTTGACTTTTATGTAGTTCGTTTGGTTTTCAGGGCATAGCCTCTCCTTGTGGGAGCAAAATGAAAGAAAAAGCTGACTTTAGAAGATTTTCAAGAGATTTACCTTCAGGCTTATTCCTGATTACGTTTGGAAGATTCATCTCAAACGTGGCATATCGACTGGTTTTCCCTTTCTTGCCAACAATATCTCGAGGGTTAGGAGTAACGACTGGAACATTGGGAACGGCACTTGCGATGCGTGACCTCGTTGAGATGTCGAGCCCACTTCTAGGAAAAGTAATAGATAAGCGTGGCACGAATCAAGCCATGGTGGTAGGGGCTCTTGGACTTGGAATGGCTGCCGCGCTGCAGGGAGCTAGCTCTGGGCTCATACTTTTTGTTTTCGCATTAGTTTTGACAGCAATTTCTAAAAATTCATTTGATATAGGCTCCAGTGCCTGGGCCGGTGCATCGGTTCCCTATGCTCTCAGATCTCGAGCTATAGGGATGATAGAAACAACGTGGGCTCTGTCCTTTGTCATTGGAATGCCAATAGCTTCTATTCTTATACGGGCTGGAACGTGGCGAACACCATTCATCGTGATTTCGATTCTTTGTGTGATTGTCGGAATTATTTTTAACCACCGACTCCCTGCAAACCCACCTATAAGTTCATATGAGGAACGGTCTAATCTTAGCTTCACCGCAAAAAAAGTGATTTGTGCGATGATCGCCCTGGGTGCGGGGCACATGATGATGTTGGTAACCTTTGCTACCTTTCTTGAAGACGAGCACAATGTCTCAACATCTGGCCTTGGTTTCGTAGCGGTGATTATTGGCTTAGCTGAATTAGTTGGCTCTGGAGGAGTTGCATTAATTGGTGACAAAATTGGCAAAGTTGTCGTGGTGAAATATGCACTTATGCTGTCATTACCGTTATCTATTATCCTTCCTTTGGGAAGTTCTTCTCTTTGGTTAGCTTTACTCCTCATCTCGCTTTGGTTCATTTGTACAGAATCGGTAATAGTATCTATGCTTTCAACCTGTACTGAACTGGATAAGTCTGCACGGGGTGCAATGATGGGCTTCATCTATGCTGGTTGGGCATTGGGAAGATTATTTGGGGCGATTTTTGGATCTAGAGTTTATGAGAGTTCAGGGATTGTGCCTGTAGCTTTTGTTATGACAGCTGTTCTGTTGATAGCACTACTTGTCGTATACCAAGCATTTAAAGGCCAAACTGTAACTGATGGGGCCTCGGAATGAGAGCCGTATATCCTGGTTCGTTTAATCCCCCGACGATAGGACACATTGCGATTGTAAATTCCGCAATTGAGCGCTTTGGCATTCGTGAAATGCATCTCGCTATTTCTACAGTTGCATTAGGAAAGGAGAAATTAGCCGTTCCTTCGGTCGCTGACCGAGTAGAAATTTTGGAGAGGTCTTTAAGTCAGATTCCTGAGGCCAGTGTGCTGGAAACTCGAAAACAGCTTATTGCTGATATTGCCGAAGGGTATGATTTGGTAATTCTTGGCGCAGACAAATGGGCGCAATTGCATGATTTATCTTTCTATAGAGACCAAATGCATATGGCGGAATGTTTGCGCCGTTTACCTAAATTGGCAGTCGCTCCACGCAATAATATTGAAGTTCCTCAGGAGATTCTTTTAACGGTCCCCGACGAGATCAGCTCTGTATCTTCGTCTCAGGTTAGACGTGGGAAAATTGAGTGGATGACGAAGGAGGCCTATGCAATGGGCAAAGATCGGGGCTTTTGGGGTATCAACTAGGTTTCAGTATTCCTTTGCAGACCAGTTAAGTCAACTCTTTTCAGAGTTTCACAATTTAAAGTACCCAAAGTCTGGTAACCTGCCGTATCAAGAAAGGAATATATGGACAAGGGGGCCTGATGAATGAACAACCAGCACAGATGAATATCTACTCGTCACGAATCACTCAGCCGAAGAGCCAAGGTGCCTCTCAAGCAATGCTTTTAGCGACTGGCCTTACCCATTCTGACCTTAATCAGGCTCAGGTAGGCATTGCAGCATGCTGGTATGAAGGCAACCCTTGCAATATGCACCTTGACGGCCTTGGTAGCCACGTTAAACGAGGCGTTATTGACTCAGGTCTTGTTGGTATGCGATTCAACACCATAGGTGTCTCTGACGGCATCTCTATGGGAACCGACGGCATGTCTTATTCGCTACAAAGTCGCGACCTCATTGCGGATTCGATAGAAACTGTAATGGCAGCGCAGTGGTACGACGGGCTCGTGACTCTTCCTGGATGTGATAAAAATATGCCTGGCTGTGTTATCGCTATGGGGCGTTTAGACCGGCCGGCGATCATGGTCTACGGTGGCACAATCCGTGCAGGCTGTGGCACGATAGGAGGCGTTGAAGAGAAACTTGATGTTGTTTCTGCATTCCAAAGCTACGGGCAATTCCTAGCAGGAACAATTACCGAAGAGGAACGACAGACCATTGTGTCATGCGCAATTCCGGGAGCTGGGGCATGTGGAGGAATGTACACCGCAAACACAATGGCTACAGCTATCGAAGCGATGGGTTTAAGCCTTCCATACTCGTCATGCACCCCTGCTGAGGATCCAGCAAAAATTGAAGAATGTGTGACTGCCGGAGCAATGATGGAAATGCTTCTGTCAGAAGGTTTGACTCCTCGCAGAATAGTAACTCGCGAATCTCTTGAGAACGCAATGGTGGTGACCATGGCACTCGGGGGATCAACCAATGCTGTATTGCACATGATAGCGATGGCCCGTGCCTTTGAATTAGATCTCAGCCTTGACGATTGGCTCGCGACAAGTTCACGAGTCCCACTGCTTGCTGATCTTAAACCTTCAGGTCAGTATGTGATGGAGGACCTCCATGATGTTGGTGGTGTTCCCGGTGTTATGCGGTACCTTCTTGATGAGGGGATGCTTGATGGTGACCAGATGACAGTAACAGGAAAAACATTGGGCGAGAACCTGTCTGAAGTTCCTCTACTTCTCAAAGACCAAGACGTTATTTCATCACTCGATACTGCAGTAAAATCAAGAGGTCATATTTCCATATTGCGCGGTAACCTTGCGCCTGGAGGTTCAGTAGGAAAGATCACCGGAAAACAAGGCCTAACCTTCACAGGACCGGCACGTGTTTTCGACTCTGAAGAGGATATGATCGCTGGACTTGAACAAGGTCGGATCCAATCCGGTGATGTAATCGTGATTCGTTACGAGGGCCCCAAAGGTGGACCAGGAATGCCCGAGATGCTTACACCCACCAGCGCTCTTGCGGGTGCTGGCTTCATTGACGATGTTGCTTTGATTACTGATGGGCGTTTCTCTGGCGGTAGCCATGGTTTTATAGTTGGACACGTCGTTCCGGAAGCGCAAGAGGGTGGCCCTATTGCTCTGGTTCATGACGGGGATGTCATAACAATCGACGATGAGAGTCATGAAATAACTGTGCAAGTTAGCGATAGCGAACTCGCTGCCCGTGCTGAGCAATGGGTGGCGCCACCATTCAAAGCTACCTCAGGCACCTTATGGAAGTACATCCGTCTCGTTGAAGATGCATCTAATGGTTGCGTCACCGATAGCTGAGTAGACTCGGATCTGCTCACTCTATGGGCTTGTGACAGGATTCTTCTGTCTACTTACGAATTAGATAGATAGTGAATTGGATCGAAGTGAAAGATTTGTTATTCGTTTATTGTTGTTCTATTGATTCTTTGATCCGGTCGAATTTTGTTCGAACTATCAACGTATATGTGTCTATGATTGCTTCCTCTCGGTGTGCTTTTTGCGCTTCTAGTCTTTCGGGATCTTGGATTACTGCCATGAAAGCTGCTTTACTTGGAAAAGCATTAAATCGGACTTGATCCCATTCTCTACCATCACCGACAATTGTACCTTCTACACCGAACCAACCAGAAATACGAACACCTTGCTTGATACCGATAGTGGCTGCTTTCGAGGTATATTCGGCCATTTTTTCCGGAGTTTCGCCTAATTCAGTACGATTCCTAAATTTCACGACATGTAGGGCCACTATCGGACCGTCTTTACTGCTTGAGGGATATTCAACCTCCTCCCAATCAGGGAGGGCACTTTGTGGGATCGGGAAATCCATGGGCAAACAACCCATAACAATTGTTTCTTTCATCCCCGCCTCTTTATGTACGTGTTTAGCCTGAAAGTCTTTTCTTTCTTGCATCTCAATGAATGATTTCCTTGTTGGGTATTTCACAACCGCTATCCGGTCCCAATCTCGCTGGTCACCAAGAAGTTTGTTCTCAACTTCACCGAAATAAACCGGCTCCGCTCCTATCGCTTTAAGAGGCTCTAGCGGTGAGTAAAGATCATCAGCTTCTCGACCTGTTATTTTTGTTTTATTCCCATCTCCGTACTGAGCTATGTCATGATAACTCATGAGATTGACCATCCAGATAGGCCCATCTTTATCTTCTGTTGTGGTGGCTAGCTGCAGGGCGTAATCATAATCAATTTTTCCGTATTTTGGTGATGCCATAGTTGTTTCGCTTTCAGGTTTTATGTGTTGGTAATAAATTCGTTAATAATTTCGGCAAGTTCTGGTCCTTTATCTTCTTGCAGGAAATGCCCAGCTGATTGTATTGTTACGTGATTCTGTTTGTTACTGCCAGGGACTTTCGCGCGGAATACGACATCTCCGCCTTCGGATATCGGGTCACTATCGCTAAAAGTGAGGAGAAAGGGTTTGGTGAATCCACTCAGTGTTCCCCATGCATCAGCATTGTCTTTGCCGGCGGGATCTTCTTCCCTTGTGGGAACGAGAGTTGGGAAAATTCTTGCTCCCGCTTTGTATTCATCGGAGGGAAAAGGCGCATCATATGCGTGGATTTCCTCAGGGTTAAGTTCTCGTACGCAACCGGCGTTAATAATGTTTCCTATTGGAAATTCTGGGGTTGTTTGTGAAAATTTTTGCCATCTAATAAAGGCTTCTGTCGCTTCTCCTTTTCCAGTTGGAAGACCTGTGTTTCCGATAACAACCCTTGTATAACGTTCTGGGTTAAGGGCGACTAGTCGTAAACCGATCAATCCACCCCAATCTTGACCAAAGAAGGTGATATTTTTCAAATCTAAGTGATCAAAGAGGAGTTCTCTCATCCATTCGACATGCCTGCTGTAAGAGTAATCATTTTGTTCAACTGGTTTATCGCTCTTACCGAATCCCACTAAATCCGGAGCTACTACCCGATGGCCTTCTTCTACAAGTATCGGAATCATATGTCTGTACAGGTAACTCCAGGATGGTTCACCGTGGAGTAACAGTATCGGCTCTTTATCTTTTGGACCCTCGTCTAGATAATGGACGCGCAAAACGCCACCTTCAGCATCATTGATTTCAACATAGTTTGGTTTGAATGGGTAATTTCGCAAATTATCGAATCTATAGTCAGGGGTTCGTATTGTCTTCATTTCTCTTCCTTTACTCCCCTATCTCTACCCTATGTAAGTCATCGCCTAGTTCAATTGTTCCGGAGAAATACTGAGCTGCGATCTCTCTCCATTCTTCTTCCTGCCCTGAAGGAAAGGCAGGTACGTAATGCGTTAGCGTAAGTGTTTCTATCCCAGCACGTTCTGCTGTTTGAGAGGCTTCTTCAACTGAGGAATGGTAGTCGCAAACATCTTGGAGTCGTTGGAGGGGAATATTCTCAATAATATCCTTACGAATAACGGTATGAACAAGCCCTTTCGCTCCGTTACACAATTTGTCTAGCCCAGCACATGGGATAGTGTCTCCTGCGACGACAACAGCATCATTCCCATAGTCAAATCTAAATGCAATGGTTGGGGCTACTGGACGGTGGTCTGTGGGTTCGGTAGAAATCCTAACGTTACCTTCTAATTCCACGACTCCACTTTCAATTTCGGTCACATTTACTGCGGGGGGTTCATTAAGATCTTCGTGATGATCTATCCGGTACTTAATGTCGAAGCTAAGAAAATGCAAAAGTCTATCAACTATCTCTTTTGTCCCCGGCGGCCCAATGATTTGAAGAGGTTTCTGTTCTGCGAACGTAGTGATCCAAGCAGATGTAATGACATCATTTAAATCAGTTATGTGATCGCTATGAAGGTGCGTGATCAAGACCCCATTAAGCATATTTGCGCCACACCCTGCTGCGGATAATCGCATGAGAACACCTCTCCCTGCGTCAACCAAGTAGTTCTCTTCACCAGCTTGTATGAGTGTTGCTGGTCCAGCTCTGTTGGGGTCAGGTATTGGTGATCCAGTTCCTAAAAGAGTGATGGTTATCATATTTCCTCCTGTGTAGATAACAACTTACTGCCTGGCGTTTTCAGCTCGCGCCTGAGCTTTGTCTGTGTCGGGCGCTCTTTTAGCTGCGAGTTGAATTTCGATTTGGTGAAGCTGCCCCTGGAAAGGAAACGGGCTCTCGTATTGAGGTGAGACAGCTGATCCGTGATCGTAACCTATGCTTGAGCCTACGGAAGATATCATTCGCATAAACAGGGGAACTCGCACGGACCCAGATGGTTCTCCGTTGACATAAATTGTGATTTCTCCACCTTTTTTGAGTCTTCGGAATTGAGCGCTAACCGTTGAGTATCCGGCTGGAATCTCAATGCTGGACGTTACAACCGAATGGTCATCAAAGGCGTTGTAATCTACAACTAAGCGCTCATTTTGTATAAATATTGAAATGCCGGAATTCTCTGTTCCGGTCGAAAAGAGGACACCATTGTCATTTCTTTGTCTAGTGATTGTCGCTGTCAAGTCAAAGCTTCTTCCACCAATAGCTGCACTTGCTTGACCTGGTATCGGAGACATAGGGGGCCTGTACACATATTTGCGGCTTATTGGATGCGGAGATTGATCTCTGAATCGCGCTCCAAATAGTTCAAATCCTCTGTCATCAAGTGGGAGGACACCATGCTTTTCTGCCTCTTCCCACCAAAGATTCTGCAACTCTGCTAATTTACTTGGTTCAGATTCAGCGAGGTCGTTGCATTCGGACCAGTCATCAGTGAGTTTGTATAATTCCCATTGCTCGGTTTCGTAGTCGGCGCCAGTTTGATGGCGACAAACAGCTTTCCAATCCCCTGCTATGAGTGCCCGGCTTCCCGAGTTCTCAAAGTATTGAACCGTGTTATTAGAAACCCCGTTTGGATTGGCTAGTAGATGAGCGAAGGAATGACCCGAAATCGGAATTTGTGGAACTCCTTTGTATGTTTCGGGTGCTTGGATGTTTAATATCTCTAAAAGAGTAGGCGCGATATCAGAAACGTTTACGAATTGGTTTCGAAAAGAACCTCGGTTCTTCTCTTCAATTCCTTGCGGCCAATGAATAATCAGGGGAACGTGGACTCCTCCTTCATGAGTATTTTGCTTATACCACTTGAACGGGGTGTTACCTGCCTGCGCCCACCCCCAAGGATAATTGGTGTGACTATGTGGGCCCCCTATGTCATCAATATTCTTGATTGCTTGATCTGGAGTTTCCAATATTCCATTGAAAAACTTCATTTCATGCATAACCCCAAAAGGACCACCTTCTTGAGAAGCCCCATTATCCGAGAGAAGAATGAAGATTGTGTTATCTAATTCCTCTGCGTCACGCAGTCCGCTTACTAGGCGACCGATCTGATCATCAGTATGATCAAGAAAAGCTGCAAATGCTTCTTGCAGACGTGCAGATAAGAGTTTTTGATTCTGTGGGAGATCATCCCACTTCTCGACTCCGGAATTTCTGGGAGCTAATTGCGTACCAGATGGAATTACTCCAAGTTCTAGCTGTCGTTGGTGCCAGCGTTCACGAACCACATCCCATCCCTCATCAAAATGTCCTTTATATTTCTTCATATAATCCGGAGGGGCTTGGTGGGGAGCATGAGTAGCGCCGAATGGAAGATAAGCGAAAAATGGCCGATCAGGTCGAACTCCTTTTGAGTCAGAAATCATTCGCAGGAGGTTATCAACAATATCTTCGCTTAGATGATAACCATCTTCTGGTTTAGCTGGAGGTTCAACAGAATGATTGTCTCTGACGAGATCAGGATGGAATTGATCTGTTTCTCCCTCTAGAAAACCATAAAAGCGATCAAATCCTCTTCCAAGGGGCCATTGGTCAAATGGGCCAGCAGATGAACAATTCTCCATCGGCGCTAGATGCCATTTCCCAGCACAAAAGGTCGCGTAACCTTCTGCTTGGAAAATTTCAGCCATAGTAGCTGCTTTATTGGTTATGTGCCCCAGCATGTGGGGAAATCCTGTGCGGAAGTTGGAAACTGACCTCATCCCAACCGCATGCTGAGATCGACCAGTTAGAAGTGAAGCTCTGGTAGGTGAACAGAGCGGCGTAACATGAAAGTTTGTGAACTGAAGCCCGTCAGCTGCTAACGAGTCAATATTTTCTGTATCAATGGATGATCCATAGCACCCCAATTGTGCGAATCCTGTGTCATCTAACAGGACCACCACTATATTTGGGGCGTCTATACCTGGGTGTTCAGGGAGTTCAAACCATGGCTCTGAATCATTGAGAGTCTTTCCAATAGTTCCCTTAAAGCTGCTTTCTTGACGAGGTAATTTAACCACTTCTCTCCTGTCTGATAACGGGTAGCAGGCGTTCGATAGCGCTGCTCCAAGCTTTACGAGTTTGTTCGACTGTTCGATTCAGTGTCCGTCTAAACTGCTCCCAAGACTCCACCGAAGTAAGAACTGAAATAGACGCTACTATATCCTCACGATCGGTCGGGCTGAGTGTGCGCAGCTCATGATCAAAATGAACACGAATCTGGTCGCAGAGCATCAACCGAGCAGAGTCAAGTTGCTTGGCATTATTAGGGTTGCCTTGAAGATTTTTTCTGTTAAGTAGTTGGAGAGGGTGGAGTTTCTCGTGAAGTTCGAGGCGAGTTTTAGTGAATGCAATAACACGTTGCTTGCGATCGCCGGTGCCGATCTCAGGAATGAAGACTAGTTCAGGGAAACGCTCCGTAATGCGTGCAATGGCATCATTACGAAGCTCATCAAGCGTCTCAAAATATCGGTACATTGACGCGATAGAGACACCTGCCCTTTTTGCGACCTCGTCTGGGCTGGGAGCATTTCCATCCTCTAATGTCAGGTCGATAAATGCATCTACTGCGGATGCACGCCGCTCAGAGCGTCTAAGGGTATGTGCGTGAGAATGTGATACATTCTGACGGTTATTAGTCATCGCTTTTCATTACCAATGTCATATATGATAGTGAAGCTATCATTATTATGTCTGCAGAGCAAAAACATTCTCGCAGGGTCTATCCATCGGGCTACTCTTCTGACACTCTTCCTCTTCAACTGTTGGATTTTTTTAGTTTTCTATAGAAGATAAATCGCTGAGAGTACGGCTACAAATATGGGTTTCGTAGTCAGGGTACTTTTCATGAAAGGCTTCTGCTATTGGCTGCATTTCGTCTAGGCATATTCCTGGTATCAGAATTTCCGTGGCCGATTGGCATCGGATATAGATACTGTCCGGCGGGAAAAAACTAAGGATTTCACTTTCAGCTACCCCCTCTTCAGTTCCATTGTTAAGAATACTGAGCCCAATAATATCTCCAATCTTGCCTGTTCTTAGCTGGTACCGGATGAGCTCCAAGAGTGAACTTAACGAATCTCTAATGAGACTTACCTTTGAACCTGGAACTGATGTCCAGTGGACTGGGATCTCTGAAATGGAGAGGTTGTGTCGATATGCCATATCCAAGATTTCTGCGTCTTGTGCAAACCCTTTCACTCTTGAGGATGAAAAGAGTACTTTTGCAACTGGTGTTCTGTATGCCTTAAACCCGCATTGGGTATCCGAGATCCCATGTCTTGAGAGCAATCGTAAAATGAAAGAGAGTCCAATGGTTACGAATCTTCTTGTAGTGGTGATTCCTTGAGTTTGTGCCCCTTCAATTGATCGTGACCCTATGACAATGTGATGTTTCTGAAGTCCCTTCATCGCAGGGTCCAAAGCGGATAGTTCAGTAGCCATATCTGCATCCATTGTGATTATTATTGGACTATTTGCAGCCGCTACTCCTATTCGTAACGCGCTCCCTTTCCCACTACTTTCAGGTTTAGTTATCACTTTTCCCAAGGGGAAATAATCATCAATGATTTGCTGACAGATAGTACTTGTACTGTCAGTGCTTCCATCGTCAACGACAATTAGTTCGATTTTCTGAGGAATAATGGATATTGAACGCAAAGCGTCCAGTAGAGGAGGGATTCTTCTCTCTTCATTCAATGCTGGTAATATAATTGAAACCTTTGCATGGCTTTTAAAAAGGTACCTTTTCGGGTTCACAGCTGAGTTTCAGATTTTGGGGAAGGGACCTCAATAGCTGTCACAATTACGTCTTCACGGATCATGTATTTACCATGCATTTCTTTAATGGGACCGTTCTTTTGAATATGGACTGTGAAGGTATTCCCTTGATCATGAAAATTAATGAGGGCTTCTTTGAAGCCTAGCCATTCGTGAGTGATTGGATACCAAGCTTTGTATGTTGCTTCCTTCGCTGAGAAAAGGACTTTCCCGGGATGCTGAACAAGAGTGCCACCAACGGTTTTAGCCCATTGGTGTTCTTGGTCATTGCTTATTCTCCGCAACACTTTAGAGGATAAAGGTTCGTCTACCTCTGCATCTATACCTAAAGAAAGGATGTCTGATTTTCTTGCAACTGCAGCAGCAGCATAGCCATGCGAATGTGTTATGGAACCCACAATATTAGAAGGCCAGATTGGCTCCCCCTTTTCCCCTATCTGGATATGCTTCGCAGGTATATTTGCGAGCACCATTGCCTCATGGGCGCAAAAACGTCCTGCAATGAACTCTCGTTTCCGGTTTTGTGAGACATTCTCTAAGTAGGTTCGTTCAGCGAGTGAAAGAAATGATGCGTCAATCTTTGTATTACGAGTTTCCGTAATGGCTACAGAACTTGAAAATAAATCTTTTAGTGCTCCCATACTTTGGACCGTATCTCAAAATTTACATTAGGCGTATATTCATCAGCAATGCTTATTTACTTGTCGAGCGTTCGTTTAGAATTTGGTTTATGGCTTTCCCATCTGCTTGGCCGGATGTTAATTTCATCGCTTGCCCAACAAAGAAACCTTGCACTTTTGTATCACCAGAACAGAAGCGTTCCCATTCATCGGTGTGCTCTTTAATGAGTTGGTCCACAAGGTTTTCCAAGTCTTTTATACTTACTGCTTCAAACCCTAGTTCTGCTGCTAAATCTGAGGGAATACCTCCTTTTTGAACTAGCTCTCCTAACATTTTCTTTGCTTGTGTACTGGTAATTTCTGACCCGTTCTCCATTTGAACCAATTGTGCAAGGGCTTCTGTTGTTAACGCCCCTAAACCATCAGATAGATTATTCACTAGGTGTTTCACTACTTGTTCGGGTTCCCCTCCGCTTTTAATAGCGTCAAGAGCAAAGGCATCATGGTTACGTTCTACGAGCAGGGTCGCATCATTTGATTTTACTCCATTTAGGTTTGCCAGTTTTCCCCTTCGTTCGGATGGCAATTCGGGCATTTCTTCATCAATTCTAGTGATTATTTCTTTGCTTGGATTAAGGGGCACTAAATCCGGTTCAGTGAAGTAACGGTAATCTTCAGCATCTTCCTTTGAGCGACCAGAACGGGTTCTTCCTGCATCTTCATCCCAGTGACGGGTTTCTTGTTTCGGAGATTCCCCATTCCCATATAAGCTGATGTGTCGATTTGCTTCATACTCAATTGCTCGACCTAGTGATTTAAGTGAGTTAACATTTTTTATCTCACATCGCGTTCTTAGATTATCCTCACCTATTTCACGTACTGAAACGTTTGCATCTACACGTATTGAACCTTCTTCCATTTTCGCGTCAGATATTTCTAAAGCTAGGATGATTCCGCGTAGTTCAGAAACGTACGCTTTGGCCTGTTCAATAGTTCGTATTTCTGGCTTACTTACGATTTCAATAAGAGGTATACCGGCACGGTTGTAGTCAACTAAGGAATAATCGGACCCGGAGATTCTTCCACTGGTTCCGATGTGGGTAGTTTTTCCTGTGTCTTCTTCTATGTGCGCTCGTTCAATTCCTATTGATTCACCAGTTGGAAGCTCAAGGTAACCGTCAAGGTTTGTTGGCAAGTCATATTGGCTAATTTGATAGTCTTTCGGCATATCTGGGTAAAAGTAGTTTTTTCGCGCAAATACTGATCGATTTACCGAGCAATGTAATGCTCTCCCTAATCGCATAGCGAAATAAACTGCTGTTTCATTGACAACGGGTAGAGAGCCAGGAAGCCCTAAGCAAACCGGGCAAACATTCGTATTTGGTTCGCTTCCGAACTGGTTAAGGCACCCACAAAAGAGTTTTGTCTGCGTTGCAAGCTCAACATGCACTTCTAGCCCAACTATAAGTTCCCAATCGTCTCTAAAAATTTCTTGATTCATTGTGATGCCTGTTCCAAGGTCCGCGCTACTTGATACATCACCGATTCTTTCATTGGGGGTGCAAGTACTTGGACCCCTATCGGCATACCATCCTTGCCTGCACCAAACGGGATAGAGATAGCTGGATGACCTACAAGATTAGAAGGAATAGTGCAAACATCGTTGACATACATTGTCATTGGATCATTTACTTTCGCCCCTAATTTAAAAGCAGTGCAGGGAGAAGTGGGAGAAAGAAGTACGTCATAGTCTTTATATAGATCTGCAAAATTCTTTGCTAAGAGTCTTCGCACCTTCAGTGCTTTCCCATAGTAAGCGTCATAGTATCCTGCTGATAAAGCATAAGTGCCAAGCATTATTCTTCGTTTGACTTCATCCCCAAACCCTTCTGTCCTCGTATTCACGTTCATTTCTTTCAGGCTGGCACCATCAACTCGTAATCCGTAGCGAACTCCGTCGTAACGACTGAGGTTGCTTGATGCTTCGGCTGGTGCGATGAGGTAATAGGCTGATAGGCAGTACAGAGCAGCAGGGAGAGAAACTGCTTCAACTTGTGCTCCCGCATCGGACAGAGCCGAAACGGCTTTATTTGTTTGTTCGATTACTTCATGGGTAATGCCATCTATTCCTCCCATCAGTTCGCTGATGACGCCTACTTTAAGTTTGTTGACGCCTTCATCAATTGCTTGCACAAAAGAATTAGGGGCTTGTTTGATGCTCGTTGAATCTAGCGGATCATAACCTCCAATTACTTCATGAACGATTGCCGCATCTTTTACGGATGTGGCAAAGGGCCCTACTTGATCCAATGAGCTGGCGAATGCCAAGAGCCCATAACGCGAGACCCCCCCGTACGTTGGCTTGACACCAACGACTCCACAAAGAGCTGCTGGTTGGCGTATTGAGCCTCCAGTGTCTGAACCTATGGCGATAGGGGCAAACCCGGCCGCTACGGCTGCTGCACTTCCGCCACTTGATCCTCCTGGGACACATGAAAGGTCATGAGGATTTCGGGTGGGCCCGAAAGCAGAATTTTCTGTTGAGCTACCCATAGCAAATTCATCCAAATTTGTCTTACCAACGACTGTCGCTCCTGCTTGTTTGAGTTTCTTGACAACAGTTGCGTCGTAGGGTGGTTTCCAACCTTCAAGGATCTTTGAACTTGCAGTAGTAGGTATTCCTTTCGTACACAGGTTGTCTTTAATTGCTACTGGGACTCCAGCTAATGGACCCAGCTTTTCGCCTTCAACAATTAGCCTGTCAGTCTCTTTTGCTGCTGCTCTAGCTTCGTTGATAGTCACCAAGTTAAAAGCATGGACATCCCCTTCATGCTCTTCAATCTGGTTGAGATACCGCTCAAGTATTTCAACTGCTGAAATCTCGCAAGTAGTAACAAGATTGACTATCTCACTTGCGCTTTGGTAATTTTCAGGGACCGTACCACTCATGCTTCTTCACCGAGAATCTTAGGCACTAGGAATCTTCCACCCTCGACTGCTGGTGCTTCGGATAGAAAGTCAGAAGGTCTTAGCATCGGGTTTGGGATATCCTCTCGCATCGTATTTTCGATCGGAAGAGGATGAGACATAGGTTCAATATCGTCCAGTTCCAGTGCTTCAACATCTTTTGCATGGTCTAGAACTGCTCTCAACTGCTCTGTAAAGATACCTAACTCTTCGCTAGTTAATCTTAAGCGTGCAAGGTTAGCAACATGTTTGACTTCTTCAGAAGATATTGAATCAGACATTTCCTCATTGTATCCAGCTAAGACCATCTGACCGCAGTATCAAATTTAACTTTCCGTCTTGCTGCAAAGCTATTCAATAGTTTCTGTGCCCTTTGATACGAAAATTTCTATGACTCCACCAGCAGATACCTGAGAACCGGATGCGGGTTCCAGTCTGATGACTGTGCCGTTTCCTATCGTTGGGTGAAATACATCTGTTCTTTTTGCCTCTAGACCTTCAAGCACAATCGCTGTCTCAGCTGTCTCATATGCTCTCCCTAAGAGAGCTTCAGGAACTGTGCGTAGTTCGGGCCCTGAACTAATTTGAATATCTACTTCTGATCCGGTGGGCAACTCTGTTACTAAAGTTGCAGGTCCGATAACCAAGCCAATTGCTATCTTCTCATCAGGCGCCTCAGAAGTCTTTCCGAGTCTTAAGCGGGACTCTAAGAGTATCGATTCTGCTTCGTCAATGGTGAGCCCAGTAAGGCCTAGGGGTATGGCACGCAGTTCAGGTCCGAGTGAAACAAAATAAGTAAGAACTTCTCCTTCCGCTAGCTCCACACCCGCAGCAGGTATGGTCCTTAGGATTTCCCCATTCTGTGTTCCGTCTTCCCTAGTTAAGGCTTCTTCAAGATCCCAGTAGTCACCAAACTGGTTAATAAGATCGGCAGTTTGCAATCCGGCAACTTCCGGCACCGCCTGAAGTCTGATTACCTCTTCTTCATTTCCAGAATTAATCATGAGTGCTATGCCGACGACTAGAGCACTCATTACGAGTAGCCATAGCCACCGCCTGAGATGAGACTTTAGATATAAGATCCCTTTACTAAAGCGATCTTTAAGGTTTGGTTTTCCATCAGTATCAATAACTTCTGGTTCGCCGTCGAATGTCTTAAAAAGATTCAGATTTAAACTGCTCTCAACAGGAAGTAAAGCTGGTTTAGCATTCCTGATATTTAAATCACTGACAATCTTTAATAATGAACTAGCAGAGGGCCTTTCAGAAGGTCTTGCTGATCTTGCACTTGTGAATGCGGCCTGTAACTGCTGTAGAGTTTCTGAATCTTTTTCTTGCGCTTCGCCAGTGCTTCCATTTTTCGGAAGCTTTGTATCTACTAACTCTTTGAAGATTGCTGCAATGGCATAGACGTCATCAGCAGGGCTAAGCGGCTCACCGCTAGTTAATTCCGGAGATAAATAGGGTCCCGCAGCGAAATATTCCTCAGAGGAATGTAACGAACTTATATTTCGCATACCGGCATCAGATATCTTTAAGTCGCCGGCTAGATTGAAGATAATATTTTCAGGTTTTAGGCTACCGTGGACTTTTCCTCTCTCATGTAGGTAACTGATTCCCTCAAGTACCTCCATTATGATCATCGTTATTTGCGCAACGGAAAGCGATGAGTCTCGTTGCAACATTGCTCTAAGGTCTCCACCAGCTAGAAATTCAGTAACGATATAAGGGGACTCGCCTGAGCCCCAATCTAAAATTTTTATTAGGTTCGGATGGCTCGTTCGTGCAAGATCTTGGAGCCTAATCTGGAAATTTTTCTGAAAGTCTTCCCCACTGAGCTTCGTCCCATCAAATACCTTTACAATCGTTTGCTTTCTTACACGTATGTCATCGGCAAGATATATCTGTGTCAAAGTTCCACTTCCAAATGGCGTTATGAGTCGGTAACGGTTATTAATTACTTTCCCGGCATGCAAATACGTCGATGATTCCACATTTAGATCGTATTGCCCTTGTGACGATTTGCATATCTCATATGATTGCAGTCACGGGATTTAATCTGGCAGAATAGAAATATGGCAGAAAAAGTAGAGCCACAACGAAGCTTGTTATCAAGGATTCTTGGTCCGGCATTAGTCACGGTCGGAATCACGGGAGTTATTTTAGGTTTTGCACTGTCAAATAGTGGAAGTACTGATATTCGTGTAGAAGGTAACCCAGTGATAGAGGCATTGTTCCCCGAACCGGATGCTGAGGTGCTCAGACAGACATCAATCGGCATTGACTTAATTGCTGGCTATGAGGCGGAGCTAACAATTAATGGGGTTGATATTCCTCCTGATCAAATAAATGTGTTGCGAGACTTGGAGAACCCCAGAGAAAGCGCTCAAACTAGTGGAACGTTTGGGTCTACATTAAACCGGTACCTGTACCAACCTCTTGAGGGCAGAGCAGTGCCGGAGTTACAGGGAGATAGAAACTGCGTCGTTGCAGTTTACTGGCCTCTTTCAGATACGACTGCTAGATCAACAATTGAGTGGTGCTTTACTGCCCTATAACTGAATTTAACATGCTAGCAATTTATCAAGTTGCTTCACTGCATCTAAAGGGTTAGGGCCAACGTGTATTCCCTTAATTCCTAATTCTTCAGCCACATTAACGTGTTCTACATAGTCATCAAGAAATATTGTCTTATCTGCAGAGTTGTCAGCAATTTGGAGCGCCAAAGTAAATATCTTTGGGTCAGGCTTTCGTATCCCTACTTCAGAACTGTCAATAATGCCGTCAAATATATTCTCTGGCAGCATTGCTTTCCATGATGAGCTGAATTCAAGAATGTTATTTGAAAGAATGAATTGGCTAATTCCTAAATCTTTGTATCGGCGAACAGCATCAAACATTTCTTCAGTGGTATCGTTTCTACCTCCCATTGACTTAAAGAAATCTCTGATCTCGAAACCCTCAATTCCTCTAGCACTAGTTAAAACCTCTATTTCTTCTAGGGCTTCTGCCATTGTTATCTCGCCTCGTTCAAGTCGGTGCCAATGGTGATCACCATCATCCAAACCATAACCTAAAACCAATTCAATAAGCTCTTGAGATTTTACTCCTAAGTGGGCTGAGTAGATGTCAATTGAGTAGAAGGGAGAGCCTGTAAATACTCCACCAAAATCCCAAAGAATACATTCAAAGTCTGAGTCCCTCATTATTTAATTTATTTCTCCTGATTTAAGCAGATTTTGAAAACCTGACTCGTCCAGAATAGGAATTCCCAACTCCTCTGCCTTTTTTAATTTAGATCCACCTGGGTTGCTCCCCACAATGAGAGCCGATGTTTTCCCTGATACACTTCCCGGAGATTTACCTCCACGAGATGTGATTGCTTCTGCGATTTGATCTCTTGAAAAGCCCTGCAAGGTTCCCGTCACGACGATCACCTTTCCTTGAAGAGTATTATCAGTTTCCTCAAGAACAGGACCAACAAAATTAACACCCGCAGATCTGAACTTTTCAATCAATTCTCTATGTTTGGGTTCTTTGAAATAGTTAAATACACTGCTCGCAATTACTGGACCAAGTCCCTCTATCGCCTCCAGTTCGTCTAGAGATGCTTCAATTAGCGAGTCGAGGTGTTTAAATGACACGGCCAGCAGATCTGCGTTAGTTCTGCCAACGTGTGGAATTGAGAGTCCAAAAATCAAATTCCCAAGTGTCTTTGACTTTGAGGATTCAATCGCTAGCTCAAGATTACTCACAGAAGTTTCCCCGAAACCCTCGAATGATTGAATTTTATGAAAATCTAGCGTATACAAGTCTCCGACATCGTTGATCAGCCCCTCCGTAACAAAGAGATCTATTGTTTGTTCCCCCAGATGTTCAATATCCATTGCTGTTCTCTGTGCGAAGTGTTCTACTCTGCCTCTAACTTGCCTTGGGCAGTAGTAATTGGTGCATCTATGTCGTGCTTCACCATCGGGTCGGCTCAGCTCATCGCTACATGATGGGCAGCTTTTGGGAAATTTCCATTGTGGGAGATCATTAGGGCGCTTATCGAGAACAGGACCTACGACTTCGGGGATTACTTCGCCAGCTCTTCTGACGATGACCGTATCCCCTGGGCGAACATCTTTTTCCCTAACCTGATCCTCGTTATGCAATGTTGCAGTGGAAACTGTCACCCCACCAACGAATACCGGTTCAAGTCTTGCAAATGGCGTTGCTGAACCAGCAGCTCCGATTGATACTTCAATGTCTAAGAGTTTGGTTGTTTGTTCTTCGGGTGGCAATTTAAATGCTAAAGCCCATCTGGGGGCTTTCGCTGTTGACCCTAATTCCTCTTGAATCTTTAATGAGTCAACTTTTATGACTATTCCATCAAATTCATAGTCAAAATTGGATTTTTTTAGCCTGTACTCATTGATATACGCTCTAAGCCCATGTTTCCCTGATGTGACCCTCTCTGCATTTTGGTTCACGGGAAATCCAAGCGAGCTTAGATATTCAAGTGTCCCAAAATGAGACTTAAGATCAGGTCCACCAGATATTCGACCTATTTGGTAAGCCCAGAAGGATAAATTTCTCTGTGCGGCCACTGATGAATTCTTTTGACGTATTGAACCTGCTGCAGCGTTCCGTGGGTTTACATAAGCCTTTTCGCCTAATTGTTTTGCTTTCATATTAAGTTTCTCAAATTCACTAATACGGAGGTATACCTCGCCACGCACTTCAAGTAATTGCGGTGCATCTTTAATGAATTTTGGTATATCCCTGATAGTTAACACGTTATGTGTAACGTCCTCGCCAATAGACCCATCGCCTCTTGTGGCCGCCTGAACTAGCTTCCCATTTTCGTAACGTATTGAAATTGCTAGTCCATCAAACTTTAACTCGCAACAAAATTCATCGATAGCAGCACTGCTTGTTAATCTTCGATCAATTTTTTTGATCCACTGGTCAAGTTCTATGTCATCAAACGCGTTATCTAGAGACATCATCGGCACCGAATGTTGCACTGGAGCAAAGATCTGTGAGGGGGTGCCACCGACATTATTTGTAGGTGACGATGGGTCGTATGCATCAGGGTATTTTGCTTCTAAATTTCGTAGCTCCCTCATCATATGATCCCACTCTTCGTCACTTATTGATGGGCTGTCCGACTCGTAATAGGCAACGTTGTGTTTCCTAATTTCAGCTCTTAACTCTTTGATTCGTGATAAATCGTTGTCAGTCACAGCAATAAATTTCCAGTTATCTCACCGTACGGATTAGCAATGGACCACGCATACTGCGAAAATTCTATATGTGAAGAGAAATTCTTGGATATATGTATTTCGTTTGGCATGGATTCCGATTCCTTTGTTGGGGTATGGAGTCTTTGGTTCCGCTCTCGATGGCAAAAGTGAACCTCTTCAAGTCACTGTTTCTCTAAGCTTATGGATCCTTTGGTCTGTCGTTCTTTTAATTTCGTTAATTCCTAGTGCCAGTCTACTCACCCTTTACAGGGTCATAGTGCCTATTTCAGTTGTAGCTGCTATTTGGGGATCTATTACAGCAGAAATGAATGCTTCTTCCATTTTGCTGCTCTTTTGCTCCGCAATATGTCTCTCAATAAGTCTTTTACCGTCAATAGGATTTTGGTTTATCAATGGGTCAGCGTACGGAGACGAAGTCCGAATACCTCTCAGAGCTCCCGGCCCTCTGCTGCTCGGCCCTGTTCCTTTGGCTTGGATAGTCGTCGCTTCAAATCTAATCTTTTCAATCATTCTTCTATCTTCACAAAACTACGTCTCTGGATTTATTGTCTTGGCGACCGGTTCCGGTTTAAGTTATTTTTCTTGCCGCTCATTATCAGCGCTTTCACAAAGGTGGCTCGTATTTGTGCCAGCTGGGATCGTTTTGCACGATAATATGGTTCTTGCTGACCCTTTCCTTATAAGAAAGTCAATGATTAAGGAGATTAGTCCTGCATTAGCATCAACCAATGGCCTTGACCTCACGATGTCCAGCATTGGAATGAGTTTAGAAGTTGAGTTACATGAGCCTGCCGAGTTATCCCTGCAAATGAACCCGTTAGCCCCTCCTGAAGTTAATGTAGTAACTTCATTTTTAGTGAGCCCCTCTATGCTTTCAACAGCTCTCGAAGAGGCATCAGCACGCAATATTGCGACTTTATGATCTGCTGACGATTCCAGATCCCACGACCGTGCCTTCCTCATAGAATACTGCTGATTGACCTGAGGCTACTTTTTTGTGCGGTTCTTCCCAGTAAATCTTATCTGCAACCCTTGCTCGAGCTGTGTGACCATGAGCGCTTGTTTGAATGTCAAGCGCACCAGTAATAGGTTCGCCGATCCATTGCACGTCTACAATTGCTGTCTCTGCATAGTAAAGATCAGCTTTGGGGCCCACAGTTACTGTGGCTGACTCTACATTTATATCAACCGCATACCTAGGCTCGCCTTCACCTGAAACACCTAAACCTTTGCGCTGACCTATTGTTACCATCTGCACTGCAGGCACGTTAGAGATTCTATTTCCTCGGGAATCAATGACCTGCCCGGGTGTCATTGCCATATGCTGCTCCAAGAATCGCTTTCTTCCACCTTTTGTCCTGCTGATAAAACACACGTCTTGACTATCGGCCTTTTCAGCAGTTTGTAATGATAGCGATGCCGCTATTTCTCTAACTTGATCTTTCGTGAGATTACCTATCGGTAGTTGAAGTCGGGCGAGTTGGTTCTCTTCAAGCATATGCAAAACATAAGACTGGTCCTTTTTGAGATCTACTGATCTTCTAAGACGAAAACCTTCAGGTTGTTGGATAATTTGGGCATGGTGGCCGGTAGCTATTAAATCAAAACCTAGAGCAGTGGCTCGACGAAAAAGCTTGTCAAATTTAACGTGTCTATTGCATTCAATGCATGGATTCGGTGTTTCACCTCTTTTGTGAGCGTCAACGTATGGATCTACGACATGAGTATCAAATTCGTCACCGAAATTGAAGACGTGATGCTGTATTCCCAATTGGTCTGCCACTCTTCGTGCATCAATAACATCGGAGACTGAGCAACATCCCGTATCAGAAGTACCACCCCACAATTTCATCGTCACTCCGACGACTTCATATCCCTGATCAAGAAGCACAGCTGCTGCCACGGAAGAATCAACACCTCCGGACATTGCGACAAGAATCTTCTGTTTACCTTTCATGATCCTAAGCTCCGGAGCCTTTCTATCGCGTCTGGGAGTATTTCGAGTACTCTATTAACATCTTCTTCTGTGCTTTTATATCCTAGAGATAGTCGCAATGAACCCCTTGCAAGCTCACGTTGATAGCCCATTGCAGCCAAAACATGCGATGGCTCCTGTGCGCCGCTTGAACATGATGATGCGGCTGATGCGAATATACCTGATTGTTCTAATAGAAATAGCAGAGCTTCGCTCTCTATATCACCAAAGCAAAGGTGGCATGATCCTGCTACTTTGTTCGACCGATCAACGCTTCCATCTCCGTTTAGGCGAACTCCTGTCTCGAAAGTATTAGTAATTTCTAGAAGGGAGTCAGCAAGATTATCCCTAAGTGAAGCAACTCTTGCTGTATCCGATGCTTTTGAGTCGGCAGTAACCCTTGCCGCGGCAGCCATGCCGACTATACCTGGCGTATTGTGAGTCCCACTTCTAAGACCCATCTCTTGACCGCCACCTAACTGTATCGATGAAACTTTTGTTTGGTCTTTGACTATTAAGGCTCCTACACCTTTAGGACCCCCAAATTTATGTGCTGCTACGCTGATCAGGTCTGCGTATTCTGTAGCTAGATGCATGTCCAACCATGGAACAGCTTGCACAGCATCTGTATGTATTAAAGCCCCAGGGGATATCTCTTTTACGATAGAAACGATTGTTTTGAGGTCTTGGATTACTCCGGTTTCTCCATTTACCAAACCGATTGAGACTAATGTTGTTTCATCATTAATTATGTCAGCAAGGTGATTTAGATCAACAGCTCCGTTTTGTTCCACATTAACGACTTTGCCACCAACGGACCTTGTTGGTTCAAGAACAGCGTGATGTTCTGTAGCAGAGCAAATTACAGTGCCGCCTATCGCTGAGTGGACTCCGAAGATGGCTAGATTATCTGACTCTGTACCCCCTGAGGTAAAGATAATATCTTGCGCTTTGCAGCCAAGTACATCCGCTAACTCGTCACGTGCATCATCAATTAAACGAAGAGCTTTTCGGGCCATTAAATGTGACCCTGATGGGTTCGCATAGTTTTCTCTTAGCACTGGAAGAATCGCTTCAATGACTTCTTCTCTAATGGGAGCAGAAGCGGCATTATCCATATAAATTATTTCGTCTACCACATTTTAAGAATACTGAAAAAAATAAGATAACGTCACTGTGCCTTAAATCACTAAATAATTTTGACTAAATTATTGTTCCTTCAACTAGGGTTTAGGCATGGCAACGATAAGTGTCGGTATTGAGATAGCAGCTTCTCCAAAACAAGTCTGGAACGTCGTCAAAGATATCAGTGATCACGTCAATTGGATGAAAGATGCCGAGCGAATTGACTTTCTGACTGAGCAGCGAAGTGGTATTGGAACCATGTTTAACTGCGCTACCAAGGTAGGGCCGCTAAGGCTCAAAGATAAAATGGAGATTACCGAGTGGGTTGATGAGAAGTCAATGGGCGTGAGCCATGAGGGGCTAGTAACTGGAACTGGCCGCTTTTCACTGGTAGAAACTAAAAGTAACGAAACTCGTTTCACATGGGAAGAGACTCTGCACTTCCCTTATTGGATGGGAGGACCACTCCGCAATCCCGTAGGTACTCGTCTATTAGCCTTGATCTGGAGAAAGAACCTAAAGTTACTCAAAGAACAGGTTGAGGCGTCACTGTAAATCACCTTTATGAGAAATTTTCTATTTGATTTAGCTCTCAAAAACTATGAGGGTAAAGTCGCTCAGTATGATTTTTAATTTATTCGCACATCAAGGGGGCTGGGATGAGATCTTGATGGTTATTGCTCCAATTATCCTCCTCTTTTGCTTGTTGAAAATTGCAAATAAACGAGCAAAACGTAATTGAATTTAATTCTCTCTGTAAATATCCGCCCCAAGATCACTTAGATTCTCAACAAGATTTTCATAGCCTCTATCTATATGGGATGGATCACGTATCTCTGTTTGGCCTTGCGCACGCAAAGCTGCCACCACTAAGGCTGCCCCGGCTCTTATATCATGAGCACGCACTGGAGCCCCTGATAAGTTCGCGACACCTCGGATAACTGCATGATGGCCTTCTGTTCGAATGTCAGCTCCCATGCGGATCAATTCATCTATGTATCTAAACCTTCCGCTGAATAAGTTTTCTGTTACGATCCCGACGCCTTCGGAGACTGCAAGCATCGCCACAAGAAACGGTTTGTAGTCCGTAGCGATACCCGGATAAGGGAGAGTCGCCAAATCAACTGCTTTTAACGATTTATTAGCCATGACCCACAACCCATTAGAATCAGCTGATATTCGCATTCCCATCTCACCTACTTTTTGGCAGAGCATATCCATGTGATCTGGCCTGGCCCCAATCAGGTTGACTTCGCCCCCTGCGATACCGACTGCTGCGAGATATGTAGCTGCTTCAATCCTGTCAGGGACTATAGCGTGTTCCACAGCTCCGAGTTTCTCCACGCCTTCAATTGTTATCGTTGACGTTCCAGCCCCTAAGACACTAGCTCCCATGCGATTTAGAAACGAAGCTAGATCAGCTATCTCCGGCTCACGTGCCGCATTCTCGATAATCGTTGTGCCATCTGCTAAAACAGCAGCCATCATAATATTCTCTGTTGCACCAACGCTGGGAAACTCTAAGACAATGCGACTGCCCCGCAATCTCTCACAATATGCGTCAATGTATCCATGTTCCGATGCAAACTTTGCACCTAACATTTCAAGGCCTCGTAAATGCATATCAATCGGTCTTGGACCAAAATCATCCCCACCCGGGAGCGCAACCCTAGCTTTTCCATACCTCGCAAGTAAGGGCCCTAATACAACTATGGAGGCCCTCATTTTTTCCACCAGTTCATAAGGAGCCTCTGCTGTCAGGTCCCCTGGGTTTGTGATCTCAAGTGAATTCGTATCGGTACCTCTTACCGTCATTCCAAGCGAAACTAGCAGCTCAGACATCAATCTGACATCAGTAATGTTAGGAACATTCGTGAGATGAAAAGTACCTTCTGCCAACGAACAAGCCGCCATTATTTTAAGCGCAGAGTTTTTAGCTCCATTTATCTCGACATCCCCGTAGAGAGGCCCGCTTGGTTTAACAATAATGCGATCCATCAACCAATTATGCAGCGAGTAATTATCGTTTCCTCAAAAGTGCGATCTTTAGCTAAAAGCTGTTTAATCAAATAACGATGACTATATTCATGCATAAACGTTCGGTAGGGTACGAAGAGGTAGAAGAGATCATATGTGCTCGTAACAATTCTTTGCTCAGGGAATACAAATCAGGGCCTGGAATCTTCAAATTAGCCGAGGGGCCCTTTACAAGCTACCAACGCACGGTAGATGTTGATATGAAGACATCTCATTGTGAAGTGACAGAAACATTCTCGTACAAGATAGCGGCGCCTTTTTGGCATTACTTACTTCACTTTCCAATAAAACGGGTTTTAAAAAATTCTAATTTCTCCAAGAACTTCAACATCTGGTGGGCGCCCCCTAACCGCTTTGATGCTCTAACATCACAAACGATAAGCTTACTTTGCGTTGCTGCAATTGTTACTGGCTTTTTAGGTGCGCTGATCGGACAAACTGCCACTTTTGCTGCTGAAGAGTTTGGAGCAGGAGATAGAGCACAAGGGATTCTTTTAGCTACTGTGCGAATCGGCGTATTACTGACAGTCTTTATTACAGCACTAGCTGATAATCGTGGAAGGAAGAAACTACTGGAATTCTCTTTATATGGAGGCTGTTTGCTAGCGGTCTTGAGTGCGGTAGCTCCAAATCTTTGGGCCTTAGGCATTACCCAATCATTTGCTCGAGGCTTCGCTACTTCTATAAGTATCTTAATAGGAATCATGGCAGCTGAAGCTGCCCCGAAGGGTAGTCGCGCGTACATTGCCGGTCTTCTGACATTGTCAGCAGGTTTGGGGGCTGGAATACCAGTCTGGATCCTGTTTCTTGCTGATCTACATCTAAGGGGCTGGAGATTACTTTTCGCAACTGCGTTAATATTTTTTCCAGTAATTCGCTGGATACATCTCCACCTTGAAGAAAGCAAGCGCTTCATAGACCATATTGAAAAGCACAGATTCAATAACGGCAGAAAACAAAAGGTCATTGTGAAACGTGTTCTCTTTCTAGCCTCAGTCGCTTTTCTGCTTTTCTTATTTGTCTCACCCGCTAGTCAATTTAGGAATGAATTCCTTAGAGACGAACGCGGTTTTAGCGCTGCGAAAATATCTCTTTTCTTATTGACTGCCTATACACCGCAAATTATCGGAGTGGCTATAGCTTCAAAAGTCTCAGATCTGAAAGGAAGAAAGCCTGTGGCCATGATCGCAGTAGGCATAGGAACGATACTGACAGTAGCAAGTTATAGCGTAGCTGGCTTTGGCATGTGGCTTATCACGATGAGTGCTGGAATCATTTCGGCTGGTGCCGGGCCATCTTTAGGTGTCTATAGCTCGGAGATGTTCGGGACGGGACGACGCGGTCAGGTTAGCGGTTTTTTATCACTTACGGCAGTGACCGGCAGCGCCCTCGGCTTATTGTTATGTGGAGACCTCTCAGAACGGTTTAGTAGCTTTGGAGAAGCCTTTTCTATCTTAGCAATTGGCCCTTTGCTGGTTGTTTTGATTGTCTATCTTTTCTTTCCCGAATCTGCTAACCAAGAACTTGAAGATCTTAACCCTGACGGCAACCCTTAACGAAGCGTCTGTACCCATTTGGTAACAAAGCCGGCAACTACATCGATTTCTTTGGGATTATGATTCTGTCGTTCAAGAATATGGAGTTCGACTTTGGAAGGGATCGTACGTGCATATTGCTCAAGCAATTCTGGTGAGCCAAATGGGTCACTATCGCCAGAGATAAAGATTGTCGGTCGCCGTATTCTATGCAGATGGTTGACACGAAGAGATTCGATTTTTCCCGGCGGATGCAAAGGATAGCTCAAGAGGGCGAGAGCTCGAGACGGTAAACCTTCTGCTATGGCCATAGAAGCAGCTCTACCTCCAAATGATCTTCCTCCGAGCACTAAACTACTTTGAGGAATTCCATTTGCCTCAGCGAAACGAATAGATACTTGAACAATTTCTTCAACGATTTTCTCTATTTTTGGAGGAGGTCGTTTGGCGCTTGCTTGCCGATAGGAGAAGTTATGCCTAAGTACTGGAATTTTACTTAGCCGCTCAATTTCAAGAAAGACAGGGTGTTCCCTGTTACCGCCCGCACCATGGAAAAGAATCATCCCTCTGGGTTTCATAGGCACTCCCCCTGTTTGACTATCGGAGTAATATTCTTCTCGCTTCAGTTAACTCTTGTATTCTCTTCGCAACGTCAACCTTGATGTCATCATCACCAGTATCAGGGTGAGTGGAACGCAGCAATTTTCGAAACTGCTTTTTGACCACTTCATCATCAGGGTTTGTGCTTGAAATACCTAGAACTTGCAATGCCCAACTCTCCGAGCTTTCATGCCCTAAATCAGCCTTGAATTTATCATGGCGACTCAATAAATAAGAAATGAAATCAGTTCCTACCTCGCCTCTCCACTTAACAGCCTTGTGCATTAGGTTAACAACAGCCGGCCGCTCTCTGTAAGCGAACTGACTTATCGAGTAAGCCGCAGCGAGAATATTCTGCTCAGCTGCTGCTTCATTCAATTCAAAGATGAACCTATACTTTCCCTCGAATTCTCGTAGCTGGTGAACAGTTCGGGCAAGTCCGATTTTGTCTTCTTGAAATCTATGACGTAAACGTGGTTGAGAAATTCTCTCACCACGTTGAAGTTGATAAAGCAATTTTTTGTAGTCATCATAAAAATCTTCGTCAATACTAGGAATGAATCGCGCAACTATTCCAGCAAGCAAAACCGCTCCATTCCCCGACCCTTTCTGTATCGGAAGATAGGTGTACCCGAGTGCAACTCGACGAGTTGGAGCATTTGTTCTTGAGTGAAAGATTTCAAGCTCCGCTAATAACATGATTTAAGATTAGATCGGATTGTCTTTTTTCAACGTATTGAGCAGTGAATATTGAGAAAAACCAATGTTTCCGCCGTAATACTTCGCTTTGTGGTCACACCGGATGTAGCGTTTGGATTATACATATTTGGAGTAGTTATGAGTGAAATAAAATCACCTGATCGAAATCTCGCCATGGAGCTCGTACGAGTAACTGAAGCTGCTGCGATGGCTGCGGCCAGATGGATGGGAAGGGGAGATAAAGAAGGCGCAGATGATGCCGCAGTAAATGCGATGCGATTTGTCCTCCGGAGCGTAAATATG
>DBHP01000030.1:0-856 GCA_002295705.1 Candidatus Neomicrothrix sp. UBA825
TTTTTCTGGTGCATCAGGCCCAACCGAATCCACTACCTCATCTACGCGAGAAACCGCCTTCTCAATATTTGCGGAATACCCACACGATGAGCACAGCATCACATCGTCTTCTCCAGAAGGAGCCTGAACCATGAATTCAATACTGTCAGAACCACCCATATTCCCAGAGGAAGCCTCAACTGGAATAGCATCCAAATCTAACCGGCTAAAGATTCTTAAATATGCCTGATGCTGCTTATTAAAAGCAGCATCAAGACCTGCTTCATCAAGATCAAAAGAGTAAGCATCCTTCATTGTGAATTCCCGGACCCGAAGTAATCCACTCTTAGGTCTCGGTTCATCACGAAACTTTGTATGGATTTGATACCACATTTGCGGTAACTGTTTGTATGAACTGACCTCACTGGCAACCGTTGCAAAGATCTCCTCCGCAGTTACCCCAAGAGCTGCCTCTCCACCATGTCGATCTTCAAGCCGGAACATGATGTCTCCCATAGACTCCCAGCGACCCGACTCCTTCCAGATAGCTGATGGTTGGAGAGTAGGCATCTGGACTTCTTGTCCACCAATCGCGTCCATCTCCTCTTCAATAATTTGAATAATTTTCTTTCTCACCC
Organism: Candidatus Neomicrothrix sp. UBA825; assembly: GCA_002295705.1. GTDB lineage: Bacteria > Actinomycetota > Acidimicrobiia > Acidimicrobiales > UBA8592 > UBA8592. The sequence goes on from DBHP01000030.1 coordinate 618, forward strand.
TGAAGGCTAATGGAAGGAGCGTGTAGTGCCCTGAGTGAAGCTGGCGTATAAACCCTCCACGGACGAGAAGTTGGTGGCTTGGAGCTTCCGCATCAGCAGGAGCGTCACGTAATGTTGGAGAAAAGAAAGAAGTCCATCGCATATCTTGCAAGCGTAGTTGCCAGAACAGGAAATGGATAACCTTTTAGTATGTACCCCCATCTTTTCACCAAAAAAAATTTAGTACCACTCGTCGTTTT
>DBHP01000030.1:1239-2705 GCA_002295705.1 Candidatus Neomicrothrix sp. UBA825
ACAAGCGGAACACAAGCCACAATACCAAACGAAATACAAGCAGTTGACGGTTCGATTGTTTCGGTTTCCGAATTCAACGGCGTTCCCACCGCCATGTGGTTTTGGTCCCCCAATTGAGGCCAGTGCAGAGCAGAAGCATCTGCGGTCGCAGAACTCAAACGAACGTATCAAGACACTATTCAATTCATCGGAATTGCGAGTAGAGGAGACCTAGGACAAGTCGAGGAATTTATTGAACGCTATTCCGTGACCGGATTACCCCATGTGTTTGATGAACAGGGAGATATCTGGAGGCAATATAAAATCTCTTCACAACCAGCTTGGATATTTACTGACTCAAACGGTAATCAAGAACGAGTCATCGGTGCATTGAGTGACTCAGAAATCAGAAAAAAACTTGAAGATCTACAAAAACCTAATCCTATAAACTAAGCAGTATGGGTTTATCGCTTGGTTGCTAACATAAAACTGTGTCCGAAACGATAACCATTCCACGCCCAGATGACTGGCATGTGCATCTCAGGGAAGGGGATATGTTACAGGCCGTCATCGGATACACATCCCGGAGATTCCGATACGCAATGGTGATGCCAAACCTTTCAACCCCTGTTGCCACAACCAAACAGGCTCAAATGTATCTGGAACAGATTCGCAAAGTAACGCCGCCGAATTCACCTGACTTCCGGCCATTAATGACCCTCTACTGTTCAGACCAATTGGAAATAGACGACTTAAGCCACGGACATAGCGAAGGCATTATTAAAGCTGTCAAATACTACCCAGCCGGTGCAACAACGAATTCTCAAGCTGGCGGATCAGCCATGATGAACTACAACCATATTTTCGAAGCCATGGCAGAGAAAAAAATACCACTTCTCGTCCATGCGGAATCAACCGACGACAATATTGACATCTTCGACCGGGAAGCAGCATTCTTAGAAAAAGAACTTTCCCCAGTCTGTGAACGCTTTCCTGAACTCAAAGTCACGGTTGAACACATTTCGACAAGTGACGGCATTGATTTTGTGAAAGCACACCCACAAGCTGGTGGTTCAATCACCCCACATCACTTATCGCGAAACCGTTCTGACATGATTTCACCAGCATTTCACGCCGACCTATTCTGCAAACCCGTTATCAATTCCGAACAAGACCGATTAACGCTGGTTGAAACGGCAATAAGTGCTAACGCCTCCTTCTTTCTTGGCACTGATTCAGCACCTCATCCAACACATGCAAAATATGGAAAAGATGCTAAAGCAGGAATCTTTAATGCCGCTTATGGATTAGAAGTCATCGCAGAGATCTTCGCTACTGAAAATAAATTAGAGAATCTCGCAGCGTTCACATCAGTAAATGGTGCAACATTCTATGGATACGAACCATCCCATGAGACCATAACACTCCATCGCTCATCTCTCGACCCCGAAAAGGCAACACACATCTCCACGGAAAACGGAAATCAG
>DBHP01000030.1:3099-4110 GCA_002295705.1 Candidatus Neomicrothrix sp. UBA825
CTTGTTCGGTAATCTCCGTACTCCCCATCACGCTCACTCAAAGCCTCAGTAAGGCCCTTGTCTTTAATCTTCCCAATGAATTGCTGCATAGATTCCGTATGTATCCCTAACGCACACAGTTCGGTACCAGCACGAATTCCGGTACGTAATCCCATAATTTCCATTTGCCGATGAACGACACGCTTATTGAGCTGAGTTAAATCCGAGGGTGTTTTCGTAATGCGCTCAGCTATTTTCAAAACTTCATCTTCAAGGGAATCAGCGGGGAAAGCCCGATTCGCCCACCCCTCTGCAACTGCTTCTACTCCTGAAATAGAATCACCTGTCATCATCATCTCCATCGCCCGTCGCATCCCAAGAAACCATGTATGGAAATGCATATCTGGAACACCAAAACGAGTAGCAGGATATCCCATTTGTGCATCTTCAGCTATATAAACTAGATCGCAGCATGTAGCGAGTTCACTACCTCCAGCTAGACAATAACCATGTACCTGAGCAATAACGGGTTTCGCTAAATCCCAAATGCTCATCCAACCTTCCGTGACATGGCGGGGCCATTGCCCTTCACCATCTGCAGTAAAAAACGGCAAAGAATAACCCTCATTCCCGCCGGCAAGATCATATCCAGCTGAAAATGATGGCCCAGCACCACGAATAATAGAAACCTTAATAGTTGGGTCCATGTCAGCTTCGCGCAACGATTCTAAAATCGCACCACGCAAAGGATGAATCAAAGAATTTCGTTTCTCAGGGCGATTCATTGTTAAACGACGCACACCAGGCAACGGGTCATCAACAAGTAACACATCACCATTACCCTCATTACCCGATGCAACATCACTGTTACTTTCACCATAATCACTCATCTAACCATCCTCCTATACAACACTCTCAACTATCGTAACCGTTCAGCATTGTTGACATGAATCAAACACATACAGTCCTCAATCACCTAATCTTTAACCAAATCTAATTGAAAGGAATCACCATGAACGACGAACAAATCAT
>DBHP01000078.1:0-1933 GCA_002295705.1 Candidatus Neomicrothrix sp. UBA825
GTCCAGATATCAGACACACCTAACGTAATATCATTCATATCGTGATCGCTGCCGAGGGTTACCTTTCCATCATTCCTTCCATCCCGGACGAATTCAGCCGACTCAACGCTCACTGGACTTACATTTATCCAAGGATCCATTGTATCTTTGACAAGCACTTTAATATTTTCGCTCAAATTCTCTTTCTTTTGGACTTTATCTACGTTTGCATGATGGCTAAATCCCGACGTCCGACCTAGAACCTTGATATGAGTGACTTTGGTATTATCGACGTTAGTGACTTCACTCTTCAAGCTACTAGTCCCGGTCCAGTCGGTGTAGTGAGGGCTTGCTGACGCTGTTCCCATAGAACTAATGAGCAAACCCATTCCTACTACTAGGGTAAGTGTGATTTTTGTTCGTGTTTTCATTTTTGCCTCCTAGGCTTTTTGTTTGTGCTAGGTAGACAAAGATCTGGTGCATTACTTACACCCCATAACTATTTTTAAAAAAGGATACAGAGCGATTCAAACCCCTTGTTGTGTTCAACACAATCTACTGACGTGGTTTATAAGTGATTAAGCGCTAATCTACTTTTTAAATTTTTTTAAACTGGCTGTCATTCGATCTTTTACCGGCCGATCTAATTTAAGATCATGCTTGTAACCAGCTTTCAGCATGTCTTCCAATTCATAACCGGTTATCTCGTCCTCTAGCCCAGAGTGTTCGACAAGAATTTGACCTGCAGAAGGACGACAGTCTTTATCCACCCAGTTCTCCGGTTGCCATACATTTCCTCGCATGAATGATTTCGCGCAATGAATAAAAGCAGTTTCTATCCGAACCACTATCGCTGCTTTTGGCATCTTTAGCTTGTCAGTAAAGATTTCTAGAATTTCCCGATCAGTAGTTATTAGGGCAGAACCGTTGATACGAAGTGTTTCACCTAAACCAGGGATCATGAAAAGCAAACCAATTTTGCCATGCATAATAATGTTTCGGATTGAATCAAGTCGATTATTTCCATTTAAATCAGGAATCGCTAAACACTTTTTGTCAATTACTTCAACAAAGCCCGATGGTCCACCTCTCGGGGAAACATCAAGATTACCTCTTTCGCATACGGTTCCCATAAGTAGGAAGGTCGAGCTTTTAATAAAATCTTTGCATCCATCATCAAGTTCGTGAACTTCCTTATTTATGACGACATCAGTCGGCGCACGATAGATTTTAAGAAGTTCTTCTTCAGAGGTAATAGCGTCTAATGAGTCAAAGTTCATTTCAAGAGACTTCTATCTTTTGAAATTCATTATTTTAAATAGATACTGCGTCAGGTTGATAATCAATAAAGTTAAGAATACATCTAATTGTCTTACTTACTTCTTCTTCTTCGCTGTCGTACTCTTCAAATTCATAACTTTGATTCCCGTACACACTTTTTAGCTTATTGAAATCATCTTCATCCATCTCAACCTCAAAGTACGGTTCAGAAGCAAAGCAACCTCCTCCGCACTGTTCTCTTGCAGACCCAAAAATTAAATCATCATCCTGCAACTGAATAGCAGACTTCACGCATCTTTTAACAATGTCTTGATCTGAAGCATCGGAATGTTTTTCCCTTAACTTCTCTATTACTTTCATATGGGTGTCTTTTAAAAACAAATTAAATTTCATATTTGCCTCTTACTATTTGATAAACACTTCCCCATGTCTAACCCTATACTGCCATCTGTGAATATCTATGTAAACACATGAGAGTAATTGATTTAAATTTTGAGATGTATTAATCCTTTGCTTCAAGGTGAATAAATTCTGGAGGCTCAGTCAAAAAAGGCTCGAGGCCCTCAAACATTCCAGTTTCCGCTCGCCACGCAAGGTAGGCCTCATAATTTTCTCTAGTTTCCCACTTTTCCCAAAGTATGATCCGATCAGGGTTATCCTGATCCACAAAAGT
>DBHP01000078.1:2328-3312 GCA_002295705.1 Candidatus Neomicrothrix sp. UBA825
TTCCCCCACGCCTTCTTTACAGGAGAAATATGCCATAGATGTGTGTGTCATTTCCTACTCCTTAAATAATGCTACTGATGTTAGTCAAAGATCTTTCTAACGTTAAATATCTCAAAGAGGTCACTGCCTTCTTGAAATTAGATGTGTAGCAAAATTCTTGCGTTCGGTGGATGGCATTTCTAAATAGATCAGTTAACTATTTTGAATTGATGTCATGATGAAATCTAATTAACCGTAAGCGACGTAACCACCGTCAACGTTTAGCCCTATTCCATTAATGTATCCACTTGCTTCAAGGCACAGGAAAAGAGCGGCATGGGAAATATCTTCAGGAACTGCTTGGCGACCCATTGGGCTAAAATTTTCATATTGTTCTTTAAGCGATGGATCTTCCTCCATTAGAGGAATAGTCATGCCACTTAGAATATTTCCTGGATGGATGCAATTGACAGTGATTCTTGGCAGGAGTTCCTGAGAAAGAACTCTTGTCAATCCCTCAAGTGCATTCTTGCTTGCCGTATATGCTGCTAAGCCAGGTGAAGACCTCATAGTCACAGCAGAACCTATATTGACTATCCGACCAAATGGACGCTTACGTAACTCCGGTGCTGCACTTCGGCAGATGCGCATTGCAGCAGTCACGTTCAGATTAAGGTGCATATCCCAAATTTCATCAGTCAATTCATCAATCTCTGCATAAATAACACGACCAGCATTATTAACAACAATGTCGATATGACCGAAATTATCTAATGCCGCATCAACAATTTTCTCTTCTGCACCGTCGCCAGTAATATCGAGAGCAAGAGAGGTAACATTTTCAATGTCATGCATAGCTGTTGAAAGCCCATCCGCATTTATATCAATGGCGAGAATTTTAGCTCCCCGCTCTGCAAATAATTTCGCAACTGATTCGCCAACACCACTAGCGCAACCAGTCACAATAGCTACTTTTCCTTCAAGCCGATATCTATTATCCATAAG
>DBHP01000078.1:3646-4177 GCA_002295705.1 Candidatus Neomicrothrix sp. UBA825
CCCCCATTTGCTACTTAGTCAACTTGAAATCTGAGCATCAATCAAATTCCCTATAAAAAGTTAAAACACAAAAGCTAGCTATTATCAATATGAAGTTGTCGTGCTTGATAACGCCAACTGAATCGATTGAAACAGCCAGGAAGATCAAGTTCTTCCTCTATCTCTGTGATTTCTTGATCTGTGAGATTAGCTATTTGCATAAAAGTGATAATGCCTCGTTGGTTAAGTCCCATGATTGCTATCGGATTCAAGCCCTTTATTTCAGCAAGATTATCAGGAACCAAATCTTCCGGTTTGACGACTTGTGAAAAGAGCTCTTCCTCATCTGCTGTGGAAAAGACTGAATCATCCAAATCAGAAGTGTCTATAGATTCAACCTTAGTCACCGCTCCGTAAGGAACTGGATCCGAAGAAGATAGTGGCTTATATACCTCATCGGCAGGAACCGGCGGCGGAGGAGTGACAACACGTCGTGCGGTTAAAGATTTAACATCAGCTGCTACAGACGGTCGACGCTGCCTGCTTTGATCT
>DBHP01000105.1 GCA_002295705.1 Candidatus Neomicrothrix sp. UBA825
AACTGGCGCTAGCGCTTCAGGAGGCGATGGAAAAATTTCTGTGCCTATGCAGGGAACGATAGTCAAAATTCAGGTAGCTGTCGGAGATACAGTCCAATCCGGGGATATTCTTCTAGTCCTGGAAGCTATGAAGATGGAAAATAACATATCCTCAGATGTAGATGGAAGGATATCTGAAATGTGCGTTTCTGAAGGCGATTCCGTTGGTGCCGGGGATATCGTCATAGTGATTGATCCTGACAGCTAGAATTCGTGCAACCATCATTGCATAAGGCGAAAGGTCCCAGTGAAAAGGAATTTGCTTCTCAAAGGAACTAGATTCCGAGCCCTCTATATTGCAGATTCTTTCGTCCTGTTTGCTATCTTATTCGCTTCTTTGCTTGTAAGATTTGGCACCACATGGCCTAAATCATTCAGCACATATTTGGGCGGATTCTTTATTGCGGTTCTTATTCACTTGCTTGTTTATTACTTTGGTGAGTTGTATGAGGCTTCCCCAAGGATCGGCGCTAGATTACTTTTGCCACGCGTTACTGCATTAACTACATTTGCTGTTCTAATTGACGCAACGCTTGCATTAATAACCGGCTTTTTCTTGATGCCGCGAGGCAACCTAGTCGCATTTGGTATTTTTGGTTCGCTTGGTATTGCATTTAACCGTTGGCTGTCTCATAAAGTGCGGAATAACCGTTTTGGTAAACCGCGCGTTCTTCTTGTAGGCAACGAAACAGATATCTCTTTGGGAAGCGATCATATTTCCCTATCAGAGCCTGAAATCACAGTTGTTGGCTCGACAAATAATTCAATGGATCTAGCAAGTCGTGCTAGAGAGTTATCAGCTACCGATATTCTATTAATGAGCGCAGGAGGCCTAGAGAGTGTCTATCCTGCCCCGTTGGCTGACATTGAAAAGCAAAGAATAGGCATCTTCCAGCGAGTGATACCTTCAGATACGCTTTTAGGTCTCAAACGAAGCCTTCAGATCGGAGGAATGCCCTTTATCGCTTTGCGCGCTCACTCTCTTTCAAAACCTCGGTTAACACTTAAGCGAATGATAGAGCTTCTGTATCTTTGGATTGGGTTAATTCCTTTATTGCTCATCACGACCTTCGTCGCAAGCTATGTGAGACTCCTAGCTGGTAAGAACATTATCTACAGGCAGGAAAGAACTGGGAAATTTGGGCGAACATTTATGATGTTAAAATTTCGCACGATGACCGAGAATGCCGAGATAAGCACTGGTGTTATAAAGGCAGAATACAAAGACGCGCGTGTTATCAAAGGTCTCGATTGGGTACGGAAAACTCGTTTAGACGAAATTCCCCAATTCGTGAATGTCCTGAAAGGCGAAATGTCTATTATCGGACCTCGGCCAGAGCGACCTGACTTCACAAATCAATACCAATTGGAGATCCCAGGCTATGAACGTCGGCACGATATTGCACCGGGCATAACTGGGTTAGCTCAAGTCAAAGGCAGATATCATACTGACCCTGCGTACAAGTTAGGTCATGATCTTCAGTATCTGGTTAATTGGTCTCCGATTCTTGACCTCCAGATTCTTTTTCAGACTATTTGGACAATCCTCGTACGAAGACTTTAACGATGGTTCAAGAACAACCACCCGTATCCATAATTATGCCAGTCAGGAATGCCGCTGAGACTCTTGCAAGAACCCTAGAATCAATTTCCAATCAGAGTTACACAAATATTATCGAGATCATCCTTGCGATTGGCCCATCTGGTGATGGAACTAGATCTGTTGCAGAAGAATATTGCAAGCTAGATTCGCGAATCAACATTATAGAAAACAAAAGTGGCGGAACAGCTCGTGGTTTAAATTTAGCTGCCAATCTTGCGACCGGGGAGTATCTGGTTCGGGTTGATTCACACTGCCAACTTCCCGAAGACTATGTTCGCGTCGCGGTTAAAAAAATTATTGAAACTGGTGCAGGCAACGTCGGTGGCATTCAAAAGGCTACAGGCGAAACTAGTTTTCAGGCAGCTGTAGCTACTGCAATGACATCAAAGTTTGGTGTCGGTAATGCAAAGTTTCATTACGGAGGATTAGAAGGACCAGTTGACACTGTATATCTGGGGATTTATGACACTATTCTTTTCAAAGAACTAGATGGGTTTGACGAGAAGCTTATCCGCAATCAAGATTATGAACTTAATATCAGAATTCGTGCAAAGGGAAGATTAGTTTGGTTCACTCCGGATCTAGTCGTCAAGTACTTTCCAAGATCTAATATTTCTCAATTATTTTCGCAGTTTTTTCAATATGGAAGCTGGAAAAGGAAAGTTATCTTTAAGCATCCTAAATCACTAAAAGCAAGACAACTTGCTCCTCCAACGCTAATAGTTATGCTACTTAGTTCAGCGATTTTATTTGCACTATCAAGCGCATGGTATCTTGTCCCCTCTCTTGGATATTTTTTTCTTTGCATAGCTGTATCAACTGTTCAAAAAGGAATTTCACTTCGACTTAAGGCGACTCTGAGTTTGGCATTCATCACAATGCATGTTGCGTGGGGGTTAGGGTTTCTGTTTGGTAGAGCAAAGATTACTGAATTCTGCAGTGAATGACTTGAACTGGCCTCTCATTTAGGAGATCATTAAATAAGGCGGGTGGAATGCCATAATGAACTCTTTTACAAAATCTCACCGCACCAACGCCAACTTTATTTGGGCCCTGTGTCTCATTGCCCTTTTCTTTTCATTGCTGAATGCGCCCTCCGCTACAACGCATGCTGATGAAGTCGAGACCGTTATAACTATTGATGGGAAAGGGTGGGGTCACGGTGTAGGAATGAGCCAGTACGGAGCTTATGGCCGAGCTCTCAATGGCGACACCTCGGCTGATATTCTAGAATTTTACTACCCTTCGACAACTCTAACTTCATCTGAGACCCTACCAGATAACCTTCGAGTGCATTTGTTTAGCGGTGAAGGAGCTACAGTTACGACATCGGGACAAATTGAAATCATTAACGGCGAAGGGATAAACATAGCCACGTTAATTGACCCCGTCAGCATCACTTTTATGCGCTCAAGCCAATCCCTATCAATTCAACTAGCTGATAATTCAAACCTATGTGAGCAAGAAGTTGATAATGAAATTATTGATCTATGTGACCCTGCACCAATTTCAATGGTTTTGACTGAAGGAGAGCCCGTTCAGACCGATGTTATTAGCCAATTTACCAGTATCGGGACGTCAGGAAATAGTTATCAATGGGGCACACTGACAATCAGAGAGAGGACCTTATCTGGAGGCGGAATCTTTGTGACGCTTGAAGACCTCCCAATTGATAAATACCTGTACGGACTTGCAGAAGTTCCCGCTAGTTGGCCAAATGCGGCCCTAGAGGCACAGGCAATAGCGGGTAGATCGTACGCAACAGCTAAAATAAATTCTCGGCGAAATAGCCCAAGTTGGTCTCTTCCTTGGGATCTGTACTCGACTGTGAATGATCAGCATTACGCTGGTTATACTTATGAATCTGGTTCCCAAAGTGAGAATTGGATAACGGCAGTAAACAATACCTCGCAACTTGTTTTATTGAGTGGAAGCAACCCCATATACGCATACTACTCCTCATCAAATGGTGGCTTCATGGAGTCATCAGCCTATGTCTTCTGCTCTGCTTCAAATCATCCGTGTTCAGCAACTGCTTATTTGCAGTCAGGAGAAGATGAATTTGATCACGTTAACAACCCGCGACACAACTGGATACGAAATTATTCCGGAACTGATTTAGGTAGATGGATTGCAGACTCATCGCTCGGTTCATTAGGAACAATTACAGGTTTACAAATTGGAAGTGACAGGGGCGACTCAGGAAGGACGGACCAAGCAGACATTATTGTCTATGGAACCGATGGAACAGCAACGACCAAGGGCGATTCATTTATGTCTATAGTGAACGCTGGCGTTACTTCAGATGGCCTTGGGTATGATCAACAAATCCTTTCTACTTTGTACTCTGTTGATGACTTCTACAGCGACACAAATAAAATCTCCCAAGAGACCCAAGGATTACTTCCAGATACATGGAATAAAGCCGAGCTTAATGATTTGTTTGGCTCTTCTTCTATTTCTGCTGACTTCAACGGCGACAATTCGAGTGATGTTGTTATCGGGTCCCCTGGTGAAGGGGTTGGCTCTCTCTCCAGAGCGGGACTCACACATGTGATATTTGGAGGATCAGGAGGATGGTCGAACACACAAAATATTTATCAGGGTAATGATTCGTG
>DBHP01000039.1 GCA_002295705.1 Candidatus Neomicrothrix sp. UBA825
GGGATTGCAAGAGCATCTCGTGTTGTTCCTCTTTGGGGGGCTTCAGGCATAGAAGTCCACAGTAGGGGAAATAGAACCTGAATCTTGAGAAGCTATGAAATAATTACTGTGATTTAAGACACAAGATTCAGAAAATCGTGTATCCGCCATCAACACAAACTTGTTGTCCCGTATGAAATGTTTGAGAGGGGTCAGCAAGAAAGGCACCCACCTCTTTAAATTCCCTAGGGTCAGCCCAACGACGAACCGGAGTCCTCTTCGTTGTGACTTCACGAAAATATTCGTTCTCAAAAGCAGGACTCGCTAATTCGGTCACAGTCCAACCAGGTAAGAGGCAATTAACCCGAATCTGAAATCGAGCCAAGCTAACTGCGAGGGCGCGAACAAGTCCGGTCACAGCAGTTTTAGCAGTTCCATATGCTTCATTACCAGCAGCGCCATGAATAGCAGATGTCGATGAAACTGCAACGAGACTACCACCGGACCCTTGAGATATAAGTTGTCTAGAAGCTTCTCTGAGACATAGGAACACGCCATCAAGATTAACCGCCATGACCTTACGCCAATCCTCCAAGGAAGTATCAACTAATGGTGTTCCTGTTCCGCCGCGCCCAGCGTTGGCGAATAAACCATCCACTCTCCCAAAGTCTTTAACTGTTGACGCAAGGGTTCTTATGACCTCCTCCTCATTACTAACATCACAGATATAGGACTTTGCTTCTCCTCCTATATCTTGAAGAGCCCTAACTGCATCGGTATTCTTTTCCTCATTGCGGGCCCAAATCGCAACTGCTCCACCCGCCTCGGCAATGCCTTCTGCCAGACCCAGCCCGATACCGCCGTTACCTCCAGTAATGATAAAAACTTTCTCTGACAGGTCAGGCATTTTTTTCCGCTTCACGAAATTCTTCTAATAACTCAGCCAGCAGTGTAACCTGATCCAAATCATCCTCATCTAACACTTGGAAATACATTCGTGTTGCACCAACCCGTTGGAAAGATCTTATGCGGTCACGGGCCTCAGCTAGGGTTCCAGCGACACCATTCTCTCGCAACTCAGGAAGTTCGCGTCCTATCCGCTGTGATCGTTTTACTAATTCATCCTCGGTTTTGCCGATACACAGGACCTGAGCAGAAGAAAAGATCATGCTTTCAGGGTCACGCTCTAGAGCATCACAAGCTTGTCTGACCCTAACCGACTGTGACTCAAAATCAGTTACTGAACTAAACGGCAAGTTGAACTCCTTAGCGAATCGTGCTGCTAAATTCGGGGTTCGTTTCGGTCCGCCTCCGCCAACGATTATTGGGATCCCTGATTTTTGAGTGGCTTTTGGCAGTGGAGAACAATCCTTTAGTGTCACTGTTTTGCCCTCATAGTCAAAAGTAGAATCAGAGGGGGTAGTCCTAAATAATTCAAGTATTGATAGTTGGTCTTCCATTTTGTCAAAACGTTGTTTTAAGGGCGGGAAATCAATACCAAGTGCTTCATGTTCTCGGTCAAACCATCCGGCTCCTACGCCAAGTTCAAGCCTGCCTGAACACATTTGATCCACCTCGGCAGCGATTACTGAAAGTCGGCCAGGTTGCCTGAACGTTGAAGAACAAACAAGAGTCCCTATGCGAAGTTTTTTGGTATCACGAGCAATTCCTGCCAACGTTATCATTGCATCTGTAGGCCCCTTGCGTGGGTCATTTTCGCCCATTACGTGATAGTGGTCGCTAACAAAGAACCCATCGAACCCTAAAGTTTCAGTATGCACAGCGAGTGTAGATAGTCTCTCGTATCCAGCCCCCTGCTGAGGCTCAGTAAAAATGCGAAATTCCATCTTGCTATCTCAACTTAACTATTTGGATAAAGTGCGCGGTGTAAGGCATCGTTTTCAGCTTTTGCCCATTCAATCGAAATCGGTGAATGGGAAACAAATCCTACGCTTCCATGAAATGCGCCACCATATACTCGTAAATCAGTTCGGACCCCTGCCTGCATTAATCGCTGAGCGAAGTCAATGCATTCGTCAACAAAATTATCTAAAGCGCCAACAGAGATGATTGTTGGAGGAAGATTTGAAAGATTTACTTCAAGACTAGGAGATGCATACGTAGGAATATCTGTAAGATCTCCCAAATAAGCCTCCCATGAAATCAAATTAGCCTTCCTGTTCCACACCCTGAAATCATCCATGACACCATAGCTACTGGGATTTGTGTTTCTATGGTCAAGCATCGGATAGGTGAGCAGTTGAAATACGATTTCTGGACCAGATTCGTCTCTGGCTCTTAAGGATGTTGACGCAGCAAGCCCAGCACCAGCGGATGCTCCGCCAATAGCAATCCTTGATGAAGATATCCCTAGCTCCGACGCATTATTCGCAAACCAAAGCAAAGCAGCGTAACAGTCATCAGGAGCGGATGGGTAGGGGTTCTCAGGTGCTAGACGATAATCAACAGAGGCAACTAAGCATGAGTGGTCAACGGCTCTTTGGGCACTGGTAAGATCTTCCATGTTCGCGTCACCAATAGTCATTCCACCGGGATGCATCCAAAGCAGACAGGGCGACTCTTTTGCAAGATCAATTGGTTTGTATAACCTAACTTTAACATCAGGGTCATTGTTCAAGCCCGGTATCATCACATCCTCAACCAGAACGTTTTCTGGGAAATCAACTGGTTCGCTCTTAATTGCAGCCCTGAGCGCTGGGATGTCGTCCAACCTAAGTAGATCTTTTGGAAACATATCCAAAATTTCCTTATGAGTAGCGTCAATCTCAGCTTCTAAATCAATCTTTCGTCCAGTCATAACTCCCCCTTTCTTGAATAATAGGCATCAAGTAAGGTTACGTCTAACAGTGGAACGGAAGTTGTAGCGATTATGGCAAAAACCGGAAAAGGACGTCTGTTTAATTGCTAAGAAGTTGTTTTCCTTTTGCTCGCGCCTCGGGCATTATTGAGTCATTTCCTTTTCGCCAGAGAACAGTTAATGTAACGCCGGTCAATTTCCAACCACTGGGTGATTGATCATCACGGACTAGTTTGTCGTCGTAGTACCCTCCGATGGTGAACCATGAGTCTTCTTTATCGGGTTCAAAAACATGGTGAGCTTGCATATACATTCTGCATGAAGCAAAGTCTCCATCTAA
>DBHP01000029.1:0-2477 GCA_002295705.1 Candidatus Neomicrothrix sp. UBA825
AAATTTCTTAGAAGCTACGAGAGAGATACCTCCTGCTTTTCGTGAAAAAGGCTCTACTGAAATGTCTTGTATACGGGGCGCAATGGACCACCTACATGAGTACGCGTATACGCATCATATTGAGAGGTTGATGCTATTCGGTAATCTAAGTTTGACGACTGGTATTAACCCGCAAGAAATGACAGATTGGATGTGGTCTCGTTTTATCGATGGTGCAGAGTGGGTGATGATCCCGAATGTGATAGGGATGGCCACTTTTGCGGATGGTGGGAAAATGGCAACAAAACCGTATGCGTCAGGGGGGGCATATGTGAATCGTATGAGTGATTATTGCTCTGGATGCATTTATGATCCAAAGAAAAGAACCGGGGACAACGCTTGCCCATTCACAACGCTCTATTGGGATTTCTTAGACCGTAACGAAAATCGTTTATCGGGAAACCCGAGGATGGGACAACAATTTGGTGGACTTCGGAGGTTAGCTGACCGGTCTGATCTTAAAGTTCGCGCTGCTGAAGTACTTACTAAACTTGACGAAGGGACGCTTTAAGATAAGGTCAGGTCTACAGGGGGGCAAATGAGATTCACTGGGAAATCTGTAGTTATTACGGGGGCGACTGGTGGGCTTGGTCGCGCTGCGGCAAAGCGATTTCATGACGAAGGAGCACATGTCGCTCTTGTGGATTTACACCAAAATGATTTGGATGCGTTTTTGCAAACTTTTGATACTGGTAGCAAGCGCATAATCGGAATTGAGGCTGATGTATCTAAAAACACTGATGTCAAGAAGTATGTCAATGAAACGATGGCTGTATTTGGACGAATCGACACTCTCTTTAATAACGCAGGAATTGAGGGAAGTATCTCTTCATTAGAAGACTATGAAGAAGATACCTTTGATCGTGTTGTGCAAGTGAATATAAAAGGCGTTTGGCTAGGTATGCGATATTGCGCTGATGCTATGCGTAAAAGTGGGGGCGGATCCATCATTAACACTGCCTCAGCGGCAGGACTTATGGCAACCCCTTCATTGATTGCGTATGGGGCGAGCAAACACGCAGTCATTGGAATGACGAAATCAGCATCTATTGAACTTGCTCCGGCCGGTATTCGCGTGAATGCTGTGTGCCCAGGTGTTATTAACACACGAATGATGCGCTCTATTGAGGAACAAACTATTCCCGATAATCCTGAAGAATATGTAAAAGCTGTGAGCGAAAAAACGCCATTGGGAAGATACGGGGAACCAGAAGAGGTGGCTAGCTTAGTAGCTTTTCTTGCATCAGATGAAGCTACTTATATCACAGGGTCATCTTATGTTATTGATGGTGGTCTCCTCAATGCGTAATTCTGATATAACGAAAGAGTGAGCTATCTAGGTGACAGATTAGAAAGACCCATTCTTCTGCTTGACGGAGAATGTGGCTTGTGTAATAAATTCGCAAGTTTTCTGCATTCAAAACTTCGCGACAAACAAGCCGTACAATTTCTAGGGATTGAAAGTGAAGTTGGACAATCAATTATTGCGACTTTTCAATATGATCTTCAACAAATGGATACAGTCTATTTCTTTGACGGTATGTCTGTGAGGACAAAATCTTCCGCTGTCATTCAATGCCTCAAGATGATGCGATTTCCGTATCGCTGTCTGGGTTTTCTTGTGTGGCTATGTCCGAAAGGTATCCGAAATCTGGCGTATGACTTTGTAGCGAAACGACGAAAATCTTTCTTCGGAACTAGTGACAGTTGCGTATGGGATTCCTTCTCGTCAAACCTCGGAGCAGAAAAATGATGTCAAACGTATGGTCCTCTGTGAAATTAAATCGATTGCATATCGAGGCGGCAGTTATTGGAGTCGCTTTTGTTTTAGTGGGAATTTACCATTTTATAGATCAGGATTTTTTTGAAGCTATTGTCCCCACTTGGTTTCGATATGCAACGTTCGCAAATCTTGCATCTGGCGGAGCGGAGATTGTGTTTGGACTCATGCTTATCATTCCAAAATTTCGTCGCGTAGGGGCATGGGGACTTCTCCTGTTGTTGATTGCTGTGTATCCAGCAAACATTGACATGTTTATCAATGATGTCGATGTTCAGACCAATGACTCTGGTGTAGTAGAGCGAATTGTTGATGCCGAAGGAGTCCGAGTGAGGAACTTTTTACGATTACCTTTTCAATTTCTTTTTGTGTGGTTGGTCTGGCGGCACACCAAAAAGCAACCTATTAGCATTTCAGGTTCTTAGGCATCAACAGTTATAACAACGCCACAGCTGGAATTAGTTTTTCTGCGAAGAAAGTTCGTTAGCCTTCCAAAGCCGACAATCAACATAAATTGAATACCATATTTTTTCTTTACCTCTTTTGCAACACTACGATAATCATCTCCGTGCACAATTCGAGCAGTTCCTTGAACCATGTTATGACCCTCAAGTGGTTCGCCACGAGAATTACTTGCAATCAATTCAACAGCGGGTGT
>DBHP01000029.1:2797-8338 GCA_002295705.1 Candidatus Neomicrothrix sp. UBA825
TTCATAATTCTCTTGGCTTTCCATGATGTTGATTCTGTCGTGAAACCCACTTGCCCCTCTCCTAAGTCAACAATCCAGACAGGACAATTCTTTCTTCTTCCATCTTTCGTGAAAGTCGTTAAGGAAACGTATTTATTTTCACCAACACTCATGAAGGCCCCCAAGACTTCTAAAGCTTAACCGGAGGACATGTGCGAATGACTTAAATCAGATTGATTTGTTGAACCTGTGCGAGGAAAGTGCACGAAAGAAGATCATGGCCTTCGTCTACTAGGTCAACTTTGATAGTTCCAGAGTCTGGAGCACCAATCCACATGGCCTTTGTAACTAAAGGACCTGACCTTCCTCCTATCAGGTATCTCACATCCAAAGCAGTGATAACGCATGGAGTGCCGTAATGAGTTTCTGCAAATATTTGGGCGCTTACCTCCCCAATAAGTGTCATGATCGCTCCCTGTACAAACCCGCCCGGTCTTCTAACTGATTCTTTTGGCATCATTGTTACTTTTCCAGTCATCGCATCAGTAATGATAATCCCAGCTAAGTCTTCCACTGGCTGCTCTAATGGGGGCAGTTCCAAAGAACCCATACGTTCTCGAACTTTTGCTACATCGGGCTTAGCGTCCCCTTCCCGCAATGGAGTTCTCATGAACGTAATTTGTGCATGCCCGATTGAAATACCATTTTCATCAACATATTCCAATTCTTCAATCATTAGACGTCTGCCATGCCTGAGGATTGTGCTGGTAGCTTCAATGTGTTGTGATACAGGAATCTGTGCACGACGAAAGGAGAAGTCAGTCGTAAAAGTCCAGTCTTCAACAAATGATTCAAGACGCATTCCAACAACGGTGTCAGCTAAAAGCATCAATGGAGCAATTCGAATAATTCCATGCGACGTCAGGTTTTCATTAACGTTTACATGACCTTTAGACGCATCAGCTAAATCTGGTCTTGCACCCATGCGTGCCATAACGCTGAGAAAATCTGATGGAAACTCAGGTTCTACCATGTGTCAACTATTTAAATCAGGCTCACGTCCCTCTCATATGGAGGGGGATCAATGCGGTTTCCTGGTGACCAACTGACTGGGAGATGTTTAATTCCGCCAATAAAGTTTGAGCGAAGCCGTTCAGGCTCACCTTCCAGTTTCATATCGGGCATACGAAGCGCAATTTCTTGAAAAATTAGTCGTAGTTCTGCTTTAGCTAGATTCGCACCCAAACAGTAATGAGCTCCTCCGCCTCCGAATGCAATGTGATCATTTGGTGTACGAGTTATATCAAAAGTAAATGGGTCTTCAAAGACATCAGAGTCTCTATTAGCTGAGATGTACCACATAACGACTCGAGTATCCTTAGGAATTTCTTGACCAAGCAGTTCTGTGTCTGCTGTCGTTGTGCGGCGGAAATGAAGGACGGGACTTGCCCACCGAATAATTTCATCTACCGCTGTATCAATATATTTATCGGGATCTGATTTGAGAAGCGAGAACTGCTCTGGATGCGTGAGTAACGCATGCATACCATGTGCGGTAGCATTTCTTGTCGTTTCATTTCCAGCGACAGATAGTAGAAGCATAAAGACATCTATTTCTAATTCTGTTAAACGATCCCCTTCTATTTCTGCGTTAACTAGCTTTGTCATAATGTCGTCTTGTGGATCAACTCCTCGGTCTGCAGCTAATTGATGGGCATACGCATATAACTCCATTGCTGCAACGCCAGGGTCTCCTTCATACTCGGGATCATCTATCCCTATAAGATCATTCGACCATTTAAAAAGCAGATGCCTGTCTTCTTGAGGTACCCCTATGATTTCTGCTATTGCTTGAAGTGGCAGTTCTGCTGCAATTTCCTCTACAAAGTCAGCAGAACCATTCTCAATGACATTATCAATTATGAGAGTTGCGCGATGAGCAAGATACTGCTCGAGTAGGCGCATCATCCTTGGAGTGAATCCTTTACTGACCAGTCTTCGATAACGAGTGTGCTTTGGAGGGTCGGTATAAAGCATGTTTAAACCACGTTGATCTACAAATCCTCCATCATCAAGACGAATAGTGGGGTCGGGGATGCTGATACCGCCTACTTCACTTGAATAAAGCTCATTATCTCGATTGACAGCTCTAACATCTTCATGTCGAACAACATTCCAGAAACCACCTCCATCGGGATGGTCGTGCCAAAAGAGTGGAGCTTCATTACGCAGTGTTATGAACATGTCGTGATGCTCCATCCGAACAAATCGATCAGCATCAAGTAGATCAATATCTTTGATGTTCATTTCGCTCCTCTATTTACATATCGTACATCAAAACTTTTTTATGTTAGCTAGTTTGATGACTCATGGGAATTTCATTTTCTTTGAGGGGGCACTAAGATTCTAAAATAACACTAATTAATGAACCTCATTAATTTTTACTCCAAGGAAATGATATGTCTAATGAGCTCAATCTTTCAAATGACCCTTACATAATTGTTTCATCTGATTCACATGCGGGCCTCCAATGCGAAGAATACCGACCGTACTTGGAATCCTCGGTGCATGAAGAATTTGATGAATATGTAGCGGAACGCCATGAAAACCGCCGGCTTACAGAAGAAATAAACGGTGAATATGTTGCAGAATGGGAAGGGAAAAATGCTGAGGGGCTTAAAGGAGCATATGACCCAGATATTCGCGATAAGGAGTTAGATGCGGATGGTATATCTGGAGAAATTATCTTTGCTGATGGTGACGCTGTTACGGGTATGGAATCTCCCCCATTTGGTGCAGGGCTTGCCGCTGGGCAAATAACTGATCCACGACTTGCTTACGCGGGAGCAAGGGCACATAACAGATGGTTGGAAGAATTCTGTTCAACCAGTCCGGAGAGACGTGCCGGAGTCGCGCTAGTGCCTATAACACATGGTGTTGATGAAGCGGTTAAGGAAGTTGAGGCTCTCGCAGGAAAGCCAGGGATTAAGGGAGTAATGATCCCTACTCTTTGGCATGACGCCCCACCCTATGGAACTGATCATTATGATAGGTTTTGGGCAGCATGCGCCGAAGCAGGGCTGGTAATACACACCCACTCCGGAGAAGCAGATTTCCCAAGCTATGGGGAGAATATAGCCATGTACGTTTCAGAAGTTGCATTCTGGACTCATAGAGCATTGTGGCAATTACTATTTAGTGGGAAGTTTGATAAGTTCCCTGGGCTTAAATACTGCGTTGTTGAGTGTGGAAGTTGGTGGGTCGGGGATCTACTTTGGAAAGCAGATGTAAATTTTGGTGCGAGTTGGAAAATAAAGAAGATGAGTAGCCGAATGAAAGGACTGCTAACGAAACTCCCTTCCGAATATTTTGGAGACAGCGTATTTATAGGTGCGTCCACAATGAGTAGATATGAAATTCGAGAGCGTCATCGTAATGGAATTGATGCACTAATGTGGGGAACTGATTATCCCCATCCTGAAGGGTCATGGCCAAATACTGTGCATCGTCTAGAGAACGATTTTCAAGATGTTTCTATAGAGGACACTCGAAGACTTCTTGGGTTAAATGCCATTGAATGCTATGACTTAGACGTAGAGGGACTCACCACAGTAGCAAACAGAGTTGGCCCCACACCTGAAAAACTAAATCAAGATCCTTCACTGCGTACCAGTTCAACTGCAAAGCGTGACGCACGGTGGTGGTTTGATGAGTATGGAATTGAATGGAGTGGGCCAGAGAATGGCCTTTAAAAAAAATTAAGGAAGATATGAGTATTGAACTCCCTGAAACAGATCACCATATTGTCATTTCGGCTGACAGTCATTGCGGTGCAGATCTTCGAGGCTACAAACCCTACCTAGAAAAGAAATATCATAACGATTTTGAAGAATGGGCAGCGGCAAGCGAGGAAGCAGCAAAACAACAAGAAGCATTATTCGCTGGTCGAGGAAGATCTACACGAAACGTAGGCATTGATGGAGATCCAGAGTTAGATGCTAATAAAAACTATTCTTCTGAACGAAGACTTAAGGATCAACAAGAGGATGGCGTTGTAGCTTTTGTTCTTTTCCCAAATACACAACCGCCATTTGCCCCACAAGCCGCTACTCAGTTTGAAGCACCTCCTTATAGCGATAATTTTGAGCATAGATGGGCGGGTCTACGCGCACATAATAGGTGGCTGAAAGATTTTGTTGATGAAGCCCCAATCCAACGAGCAGGTATCACTCAAATATTTCTTGGCGACGTTGAGGGGTCAGTAAAAGAAATAGAATGGGCAGCTGAAAATGGGCTACGAGGTGGAATTCTTGTTCCTGGAGCACCACCTGATTCCCCGTTTGAGCCATTGTATTCAGCATCATATGAGCCTATTTGGGCGGCAGCTGCAGCAAATAACATGACATTGAACCATCATGCCGGGGGAGCTACCCCAAATTTCGGTAATCATTTTCCTTCATCACTAGCTGTTTTTATGCTAGAGGTATCTTGGTGGTCACAGCGGGCGTTGTGGCACCTGATATTCTCAGGTGTGTTTGAACGGTATCCGGAATTGCGGTGGATTAACACTGAAACTGGTACTGCATGGGTTCCAGATACGTTAGAGAAATTAGATTCCTTTTACCATCGAATGAAATACTCAAAATATGGCTCAGAATCTATCTTTGGCGGAATGGCAGTCGAACATTTGAGCTTAAAGCCCAGTGAATATTGGTTGAGGCAGTGCCATGTTGGAGCAAGTTTCCTTCGTCCGACTGAGGCGCCGCTCTGTGCTGAAATAGGCATTGACAATATCTTATGGGGATCGGATTACCCGCATATTGAGGGCTCTCATCCGCATACAAAGGAACATCTCCGCTTAACATTTTCAGATTTAAGTCTTGGGCACGTAACCAAACTTTTAACAACTAACTCTGCAAGAGTATACGGATTTGATCTTGAGGCCTTAAAGCCTATAGCTGAAAAATACTGCCCAACAAAAGATGAAATTTCAATTCCTATCTCCTATTCGGATATTCCTGAAGCTGCTAAAGGCTGTCCTGGTATGAATCCATTAAATCAAGTACAGGAAGTCGCATAGTGGCTGAGCCAATTGATATTGCAGGTTCTGTATCTGTCGTTACTGGTGGAGCAAGTGGAATTGGGAAAGGCATTGTTAAAGCACTTTTAAATAGTGGCAGCACGGTCGTAATCGCAGACATTGAAGAGCAGCCAATTCAGGAAACTGTTGCAGAGTTTAAAGATTTTGGATCTGTTGAAGGTTACGTCACAGATGTTTCAAATGAGAGCTCTGTTGAAGATTTATCACAATATGTTTTTGGTAAATATGAGAAATGTAATCTTCTCTTCAATAATGCTGGAGTTGGTTCAGGCGGTGGTGGAAAAGCGTGGCAGAACGAACCTAACGATTGGAAATGGTGCTTTGGAGTTAATGTTTTTGGACCAGCAAATGGAGTTATCTCATTCGTTCCAAAAATGATTGAATCGGGAGAACCTGGCCATGTTATTAATACATCTTCAGGAGATGGTGGTTTTGCTCCAGTCCCGATGGCGTCTGTTTAT
>DBHP01000059.1 GCA_002295705.1 Candidatus Neomicrothrix sp. UBA825
CAAACAGAAAATCTGCTGAAAGTTCTCGGTAAAGGAAACAAAGAACGCATTGTTCCTGTAGGGAGATTTGCAATGAAAGCATTGAGCGAGTGGTTAGAACCTGCTGGAAGAGGATATTTTGAGCCTGAAATGTGGAAATCAAGAGATGATAGCGAAGCTTTGTTCCTCAATAGGCGCGGGGGGCGCCTTTCAAGGCAGGGTGGTTGGGGAGTCGTAAAGAAATACGGAGCCAAAGTCGGATTAGGCTCTAACCTATCACCACATACACTCCGTCATTGTTGCGCAACTCATATGCTAGAACATGGAGCAGACATTAGAACAGTCCAAGAACTCCTTGGCCACGCCAGCATAACCACCACGCAGATTTACACAAAAGTTTCCCGCGAGAAGTTACTCGAGACGTATAGGTCTGCGCATCCACGAGCTTTGCTATGAGTGGAAATCACTTCGGTTCTTCAAAACACTTAATTGCGCGATTCGCTATATCGCTCCTTCCGTCTAAAGAAAATAAAGAAACAAATAAATTCCTAACCCTCCTCAACCCAGACGAACTGAGGCTATTTGAGGCACAAAACGAATTTGACAAGAGACACAGTTTCCGAAATGTGAAGAAATTACATGCTTTAATCAAAGCTCCAGACCCCGATATTATTATCGCTTGCGGTTTGCATGATGTGGGGAAAGTTCAATCAGGGTTCGGGATATTCGGACGAGTATTTGCCACATGCGTTGCCACAATCGTTGGGTTACATCGAGTGGATGCATGGACCAAGAACAACCCAAATTCTATTACGCGTAGAATTTCTACCTATGTTCATCATCCTGAGATAGGTGCAGGCCTTTTGTCTGAAGCTCGGAGTAACTTAATAGCAGTCACTTGGGCTCGCGACCACCACAAACGACTAGAAGAATCAGTCTTAGAGCCTTCGCTTTTCATGATCTTGTCTAAAGCAGATCGCGCATGAAGGAATACTTCATAACGAAACCCGAAGATGAGCGGGTAGCTGATTTCATTGGCTTGAGTAACCATAAATTGCGACAAATTCGAGAGAAAGACGGAGGCGATATGGCTCCCTATTTCATCGGTGAAGGGGTAATCGTTATTAACAGGGCATTAGCTGTGGGCCATCAATTATTGACTTTAATAGTTAGTGAAAAGTTTGATGAGTCGCAGGTTATGACTCTTCCGAAAGGGTGCAACCTCTTCCGCTGTTCCCCAAGTGTTTTGGAGGCAATAACTGGGCGACCTAACCTCAAGGACCCAATAGGGACCTTCTTTCGCCCACCACAAAAGAAATTTGAAGAACTAACCGGCCCAGCTAACTTAATCGTTTTAACTGAAAGTGTTCAGAACCCTACAAATATGGGAATGGTCATGCGAAATGCAGCAGCATTTGGAGTTGATGCAGTACTCTTTGATCCCCAGTCCTGTGATCCTCTCTACCGAAGAGCCGTAAGAGTTTCGATGGGGCAAGTCTTTTCCGTCCCACACACCCAAGTTCCTTCAATACCCAAAGCGATTAATGCTCTATCTGAAAAGGGTTTCCTCACTATCGCGCTGACCCCAGATCCAAAATCACAGAATTTAGATTCAATCCTTAAGGAAGCCAGCCGTCCTACCGCACTTATTATCGGTTCTGAAGGCTTCGGGTTATCAACAAATTCACTGACGACTGCAGAATGTACAGCCAAGATTCCCATGCATAATAACGTTGACTCACTTAACGTCGCCACTAGCTTGGCCATTGCTTTGTACTCAGTACAAACCTAAAGCAAACGCTGCTAAGCCTTAAGCAAACCTATATTTCTCTTGGCTCGATCGAGAGTCGCAGAAGATATTTCTTGAGCTTTAGAAGAGCCCAACGCCAATAACCGACTTGTTTCAGATGGATCTGATTCAAGTTCTCTGAATTTTTCTTGAATGGGGCGAAGTAACTCAATCACGGCGTCAGCAGTGTCGCTCTTCAGATCACCATAGCGACTGTATGATGTAGCAACCTTTTCAGGTGTCGATGACGTGGCAGCAGCCAGAATGGATAAGAGATTAGAAACCCCAGGCTTTTCTTCAACGTCAAAGCGCACATCTCCGTCGCTATCTGTGACAGCACGTTTGATTTTCTTGGTGATAGATTCCTGAGTTTCAAGGACACTTATTGTTCCTCCTGAAGATAGCTCGGATTTGGACATTTTTTTCTCGGGGTGCTGAAGGTCCATAATCCGAGCACCTGCTGGAGGAATAACATGTTTGGGAACAATAAATGTCTTTCCGAAACGACTATTAAAGCGCTCAGCAATGTCTCTAGTTATTTCAATATGTTGCCTTTGATCATCGCCAACAGGCACCAAATCGGTATCGTATAACAAAATATCAGCAGCTTGAAGCGCAGGATAGGTAAATAATCCAGCAGAAATAAACTCGTTTCGACCAGACTTATCTTTAAAAGCGGTCATCCTATTGAGTTCTCCAAAGCTCACCGTGCATTCCATGAGCCAAGCAAGTTGCGAATGTTCTGGCA
The DNA here is from genome assembly GCA_002295705.1 of Candidatus Neomicrothrix sp. UBA825. Taxonomy (GTDB): domain Bacteria; phylum Actinomycetota; class Acidimicrobiia; order Acidimicrobiales; family UBA8592; genus UBA8592. The sequence continues at coordinate 2,517 of DBHP01000059.1, forward strand.
CATGGCTTTGCATGAACAGAATGCTTTCGTCAGGGTTGATGCCAACAGCTATCAATAATTGGGCTAGCTCTAGAGAGTTTTTTCGGAGCTCTTCGGGGCTTTTAGGAAGAGTTAATGCGTGTAAATCAACTATGCAATAGACCGCATCATGTGCTCCCTGATGATCAACCCAATTCACAAGTGCTCCGAGGAGATTTCCGAGATGTAATTCCCCTGAAGGTTGAATGCCACTGAAAACTCTAGCCATTCGTTCAAGGTTAGGTCACATAAAGCCTAAAATGGGTCACTCATAATCAAAATTCCTCTTGGCTAGAGGGTAATATCTGTTTATGTCAGATCAGCGACAAGAAGCAATCAGGTACATTGAGCGCATAACTGCATCATATGATGCACTGGGTTATGATCAGTATCAATGGCACCATAGGAGTACAAAACCTCCATTTCTTAAGCCGGAAAAGCCACTGGCAGAATGTAAAGTCGGAATGATCGCCACCGGTGGCGTATACAAAGCTGGCCAAGTTGCATTTCACTATAAGGATGACACCTCATACAGAGCTATTTCTTCCGTTGCGGAAGCATCAAGTTTGCGTGCAACGCACTTCGCATATGATCTTTCAGGTGCTAGAGAGGACATAAATGTCGTGTTCCCAATTGAAGGGCTTCGGACACTCAAACAAGAGGGTTTTGTAGGGTCATTAGCAAATAACTACTTAGCATGCATGGGAGGAATTTATTCCCAGCGAGCAGTAACTAATGACCTAGCACCCCAACTGGTTCAACGATGCATAGACGAAGAAATAGACGTTGTCCTACTAGTTCCTGTCTGACCGGTATGTCATCAAACCGTGGGTTTGATCTCTCACCAACTCGAGGAAGCAGGAATTGCCACAGTTGGCATTTCCACTGCGAAAGATATTACTAAGGCTGTGCGAATGCCCCGAGCGGCGTTTCTTGATTTCCCTCAAGGATTCACAGCAGGAAAACCGAAGAACACGAAGCTAACCATAGAGATATTGAAGTCAGCTTTAAAGCTAGTAGATACGTCGATTGACGAGATACTTATTGATTTAGAGTTTCACTGGGCCGAGAACGATGAGTGGAAGGATTCTGTTTTTAACGTATCAAGCGATGGTCAAGCGACCGATGACAGGCTCACCCGATTAGATAATCCCCAATACCAAAGTGATCAAGATCGTAAAGAAGCACAGATTTCCCATAAGGATGGGGAATGTTTAGTATGCATGGGAATTGATTACTAGCTGGCCTCTGAGCGCGCTCTTTTATAGACTTCTAAACATCGCTCACGTGCGAAAGAATGTTCAACAATCGGGAATGGATAGTCCTCTCCAAGACGAACCCTTGTGAGCTGAGGACTTTTCTCATTTACATCCCATGGTGAGTGAATTTGTTTGGAAGACAAAGACGCGAGTTCGGGAACCCACTTGCGGATATAGATACCTTCTTTATCAAATCTCTCTGACTGGCGAATAGGGTTGAAAATTCTGAAGTAGGGAGCAGCATCAAAACCAGTTCCAGCAACCCATTGCCAATTCCCAACATTTTGTGAAGTGTCGCCGTCTAGAAGAGTGTGCCGAAAATACTGTTCTCCCCACCTCCAATCAATTAGAAGGTGCTTAACCAAGAAAGATCCAGTGATCATGCGAACACGGTTATGCATAAAGCCTGTCTCTTTCAATTCACGCATTCCTGCATCAACGATTGGGTAACCTGTTTCTCCTTGAATCCACAGATCAAACTCTTCAGTATTATTTCTCCACTCAATTTTGTTATACACAGGGTTCGCAGGCGAATTAACAATCTCTGGTGTTGCATTCATCAAGTGCGCATACCAATCACGCCAGGCAAGTTGTCGAATAAACGCTCTAGAGGAATCTGTCTCTTGATCTACTAAAGCAAGGATCTCTCGTGGTCCTATTGTCCCAAAATGCAGATCACTTGATAGCAGGGACGTCCCTTGAACACTTGGAAAATCTCTTGCCTCCTCATATTCCTCAATTCCATTAAGGAAAGTCACGAGGCGTTCGTGGGCACCCGCACTCCCTGTAGGGAAGTCTGGAAGTTCAACAACTTGAGGAAGACTACTTGAGCCTTTTGGTTGCGGGCAAAAACGTGGAGTTGGGCAGACTTGAGAATTTGGAGTGTTAATGGTTGCCCATTTTTTGTAGTAAGGAGTGAATACTTTATGAACTGCACCAGTCCCTGAAACGACTGTTCCAGGAGGTTGAACTAAATTTCCCCAATGTTTGACCACCTTGATATTCAGAGTTTCTTCTATTGTGTCGTCACGACTTTTCGCTACGGGTGAATGGTCGTTGTTGAAATGAAGGCTCGTGGAGCCCCATTCAGTCAAAAGATTAGGGAGCGTCTCCCTTGCAGGGCCTTCTATGACCTGCAGGTAACCACCAAGCGATTCCAGTTCAGCTTCGAGAGCCATTAAGTTTGAAAACATCACGTCTTTTTTGCGTTGCGAGGCAACCTCTAACATTGATGGCTCAAGAACAAAAACCGGAATCACGTCCCCATCGGAACAAGCGCTATTCCAAGCAGGATTGTCATTTAAACGAAGATCTTTACGGAACCAGCACACGGAGATGCCCATATATCAAAGCTATTGGACGATCGCAGGGAAGTGCTAATCCTCACAGACTCATAAAATGAAAAAAATTTTGCTCAGATATCTCATTTCTTCACGCTCAGAAGGTCTAGAGTTATCCCCGTGAGTTATGAAGTGGATACACCAGTTTTTGCCGGCCCTTTTGACCTGTTACTACATTTGATTTTGCAAGATGAAGTTGACTTATATCAAGTTTCTTTGGGCGAAATTATCGAAGCATACCTCGCAGAAATCCAGCGAATGGAAGGTGTGAATTTAGCTGTCGCAACTGAGTTTCTACTAATTGCCGCCACACTCATCGAACTCAAAAGTCGCAGACTCCTCCCCAACACATCAGACTTAGACCTAGAAGAAGAACTTGCCCTGTGGGAGGAACGAGATTTACTTCTTGCAAGATTACTTGAATGCAAAACATTCAAAGACGCTTCGCAAGCGCTGAAGGCATTGAGTAATGACGCATCGTTGTCCTTTCCTAGACTTGTTGGGATGGAAGAACAGTTTCTCGGACTGATGCCCGACCTTCTTGAAGGGGTAACTCCGAATTCGATTAACCAAGCATACCTCAAAGCCACTGCACCGAAACCGCAACTTGATCTCTTCCATGTCGCACCAGTGAAGCTCACCGTAGCTGAAACCGTTGAATCTCTTATTGAGGAGCTCCCGATTTTGGGTAAGACAACCCTCAAGCATCTCACTAAATCAAGTGTTGACCGTGTTGAAGTTGTTATATATTTTCTAGCTGTCCTCGAGCTTTATAAGCAAGGCGTTGTGGATTTAACCCAAATCAAAACCTTTGGGGACCTTACCGTTAGCTGGCTTGGGTTTGACGAAGATACGGATTTCGCCAATATCAACATATACGAGGGTTAAATGCAGTTAGAAGAATACCGAAAAGCGATAGAAGCTATTCTGCTCGTTTCTGACGTTCCTGTAGAGTCCAGTCTGTTAGCGCAACTTTTAGAAGTCCCTAAAGCCGATATAGAAAATATTTGCATAGACCTTATGGCCGAGTACCAGAACGATAATCGTGGTTTCGTGCTAGCAAATGTTGCCGGTGGATATCGTTACCAAACAGATCCTTCAATGGCGCCGTATGTTGAGCGATTTGTTCTGGAAGGACAAACATCAAGACTTTCAGCTGCTGCACTAGAAACACTTGCGATCGTGGCATACAAACAACCAATTTCAAGAATGCAAATTTCAGCTATCCGTGGTGTAAACGTGGATGCAGTCATACGAACTTTACAACAGCGTGGATATATAGGAGAGGTAGGTAAAGATCCCGGACCAGGAAACGCTATCTTATTTGGGACTACGTCAACATTTCTCGAACGATTGGGGATCAACGATATCTCTGACTTGCCGCCTTTGGCTAACTTTGTTCCTGGCGCTGACATAGTAGAAGCTCTCGAGGACGGACTCCGGCCAGATCAATACAATGACTTGCTTGAGTCGCAGCAACATGATCATGAAACAGAGCCAAATAACGACGAAGCTCCATTGGAATAGATTCGGTGTCAACTGAAAGACCGACAGAAGAAAAACTTCAGAAGGTGCTTGCTGGTATCGGGCTTGCTAGCAGAAGGGTAGTTGAAGGTTACATACTCGATGAACGCATCACGGTAAACGGAGAAATAGCTCACATTGGTCAACGAGTTAACAGAGATAAAGACGATCTCTCATTTGACGGTGTTCCATTGCGAGTTAACCCTGAACTTGTCTATTATTTGCTCCACAAACCCAAAGGCGTCATCTCAACAGCGAATGACCCTCAGGGGCGCAGAACTGTCAATGACTTAGTCCCAGCTGAGCCACGAGTTTACCCAGTAGGACGACTCGACAAAGATACTGAGGGCTTACTTTTGATTACCAATGACGGGGACCTCACATATCGACTGACGCATCCCTCTCAAGGAGTGGAAAAGGAATATTTAGCGGAAGTTAGTCAAAAAGTATCTAGAGGAAGCCTGCGCCGACTCCGAGAAGGTATAGAACTCGAGGATGGACTCACATCTCCAGCTAGGGTCTCACAAATTCAGGATGGAATTATTAAGATTGTCATTCACGAGGGCAGGAATAGACAAGTCCGAAGAATGTTTCAAGCAATTGGTCATCCAGTCAAAAGGTTAATACGTACTCGAATAGGAAACATGGTTGATCTCACACTCCAATCAGGTCAATGGAGACAGTTAAATACCCTAGATTTGTTGCATTTTGAGATAGACCAAGTAACTGAGTGATTAGAAATGCTTATAAAATTCACAGGAACTGTAAATTAAGCGCGTCCTGCTGCAGGGAGCAAGTAGCATCGCGTAAGAGGTAAGTTTCTAAAGCTTTAGATTCAAGAGGAAAAATGCAAAAGAAAGCAGGAATAATTGGGCTAGGACTGATAGGAGGATCTATCGGATTAGCACTTCGCGAAGAAGGCTGGGAGGTGATAGGTAGAGATATTATTCCATCACGGGTCAATGAAGCTTTAAGGATAGGCGCCATCACAGGTGAAGGATCAATGGGGGATTGTGAGATTGTTTTCGCCGCAACACCTGTATCGGGGATAGCAGAATCCGTGCGCCAAGCTTTCACAGAAGGAGCAAGCGCTGTTACTGATGTCGGAAGCGTCAAAGGGTCAATAGTTAGTCAAGTTGATGATACGCGATTTATACCTGGACATCCTATGGCAGGAAGCGAACAAGAAGGTATCAAGGGGGCTCGCTCTGACCTTTTTCGAGGTGCAGCATGGGTCCTCACTCCACCGGAAGGTAGTGACGATGCATGCTTTGAAATCGTGCAATCTACCATCATTGCCCTCGGAGCGGATGTCGTAGTCATTGACCCTGATTCACACGACAAACTCGTCGCAGTCGTATCACACGTTCCTCACCTTACAGCAGGTTCTCTCATGCGTATTGCAGATAGTCATTCTCAGGAGCATAGGTCATTGCTTCGCCTAGCTGCAGGTGGGTTTCGTGACATGACTCGTATAGCAGGTGGGAATACAAATATTTGGCCTGATATTTGTATTGATAACGCCGATGCCATCCTCTCAGTAATAGATGAAGTGATCGGATCGCTTACTGAAACTAAATCCTTCATCTCTGATCAGAATAAACCTTCATTACTTCATCAACTTGAACAGGCAAGGACAGCACGAATTAATCTTCCAACCGGTGTTCCAGAAGATATTGACCTCGCAATTGTCCGAGTTCCGGTGCTTGACCAACCCGGTGAACTTGCAAGCCTGACAAGGTTAGCCACCGATGTTGATGTGAATATTTATGATATAGAAATTGCTCATTCAAGCGAAGGGCAAAGAGGTGTCGTAATCATGGTCGTGGCCCTCGAAAAGAGCGAAAGGCTTATAGGGGGACTCATGGCAAACGG
>DBHP01000012.1:0-532 GCA_002295705.1 Candidatus Neomicrothrix sp. UBA825
ACAACATGAGTGTCTTGTCATCATCAAGTAGTTCTTTCTTCGCGTTCGATGCCAAGTTAGGACATGTCGAAACCAGTAAACGACCAGCCCATTGATCGCTTCGGGTTGTGGCTATCCATGTAGCTAAATCCTTAAACGTGAGCGAACCATCAGGATCATAGAGTTTTGATTGGATCCCCCACAACCCACCATTAATATCCTCAGCTACCAGATCAATGCCACGGTCAGGGCCGTCATAACAGGGTGCGTCTTCCCAGCACCACACATTCGTGAACTGGTGACTAGGTGAAGCCTTTAATGCGTCGCGGAGGAACGGTTCGAATTTCTTGCCACGAATCTTTGGATCCGGGTACTCCCTTTCCAGCAGGGTTAAGAACTCTTGTAATGACGCCATCAATTTTTCTTTTCAGGGTTTGGGTCGGGAAGTTTGGCTCCTCTAAGGTTCGCTTCAGAGAGATCAACGTCAGAAAGATTTGTGTTTGAAAGATCCGCCCTACCAAGGCCTGTACCAGAAAGATTCGCTCTAGCAAGA
>DBHP01000012.1:865-5429 GCA_002295705.1 Candidatus Neomicrothrix sp. UBA825
AAGATTCGCTCTAGCAAGATCTGCACCAGAAAGATCAGCGTCTGAAAGATTCGCTCCTGAAAGATTCGCTCCAGAAAGGTTTGAGTTGCTGAGATTCGCTCCTGAAAGGTTTGCTTTTGAAAGATTCGCCCTAGAGAGGCGAGAATCAGAAAGGTCGGCATCAGAAAGATTCGCCTCAGAAAGGTCAGCTCTGGCAAGGTCAGCGTCACGAAGATCAGCCTCAAAAAGATTCGCGTTTGAAAGATTCGCTTCGACAAGATGTGAACTTGTGAGATTAACTCCGAAAAGATTCGCGTTTGAAAGATCCGTTCCATTAAGATGCGATTCGGAAAAGTTCGCTTTGGTAAAGTCGGAATCAGAAAGGTTTAAGTAAGAAAGGTTCGTTTGAGAAAGGTTCGTTCTCACAACGACTGCCCCTGATAGGTTCTCGAGATTGAGGTTCGCCCCTGCGAGGTTTGCATAGAGAAAATTCGCATCGGTTAAATTCGCTTCATCGAGATTTGCATATGACAGGTCCGCATATGCAAAGTTTGCCTTTGAAAGATCAGAATTTGTAAGGTCCGCTCCAGAAAGGTTCGCTCTTTGAAGGTCTGCTCCAGAAAGATCCGCATCAAAAAGATTCGCTTTATGGAAGTTCGCTTTCCAAAAGTTCACTCTTTGAAGGTCTGCTCCAGAAAGGTTCGCTCCGGCAAAATTTGCTCTAGAAAAATCCGCTGACGAAGAGGAAAAACTGTCTGAAAAATCAGCATCCGTAAGGTCGGCGTCAGAAAAATCCACGGAATAAAGGACAGGGTTAAGACGGCTCGCTTCAGAGAGATTTACAAAGTGAAATTTCGCACCAAGAAGAATCGCTCCAGAGAAATTCGCATAGGAAAGATTCGCAAAGGAAAGATTCGCATCGGAGAGGTCCGCTCCGGAAAAGTTCGTATCAGAAAGGTTAGTTCCTAAAAGGTTCGCGAAACTAAGGGAAGAGTCGGAAAGATTTCTTCCTTTTAGATTCGCTTTAAATAGATTCGTATGTTCAAGTCTTGCTCCGGAGAGATTCGTTTTAGATAGATCCGCGTACGAAAGGTTCGCAAAATCGAGGTTCGATCCGGAAAGATCTGTTTTCGTAGTGATCGCATCGGTAAAATTAGCTCCGTTGAGTTTCGCTGCAGAGAGTCTAGCATCGTAGAGATTTGTTTCAGAAAGGTTCGCTCCAGTAAGGTTCGCTTTATAGAAGTTCGTTTGGACAAGTTTCGCTCCAGAAAGGTCAGCTTTATAAAGATTTGCTTCTGAAGCAATCGCTTTCGAAAGATTCGACCCAGAGAGATTTGCACGAGCAAGATGCGCTTTTCTAAGCCTCGCTCCTAATAATATTGCTCCAGAAAGATTTGCTTTAAAAAGTCTTGCCTTATAGAGATTTGCTCCACCCAGTTTCACTCCAGAAAGGTTCGCTTCAATAAGGTTCACATTCGGACCAATCTTATAACCATTTCTCTTCATCAACTAAGATTAAGAGTGCCATCTAACTTAGGCAATAATTAAGCTACTTTAGGTAGCCACGTAGACAGCCACGCTCATGAAACACGGTGACACACCCTGACACAGATGTGTATTAAAATAGCTGGTAACTACACATATTTACCCAGCTGGAGACCCTATGGAATATCTACGGATCAGAAGGTTATAGTTCGAGTCCCTGCGGGCGTATTTGATAGATACTAGTTTTGCTTTTGTTTTTTATTGAAGGCGAGATTGGCTTCATCTGATAATTGCCTTACGGAAATATTTGTTTTCTCAGCGATTCGCTGGAGATCTCTTTGTTCTGGTTTCGCACCATACGGGCCAACTTTAAAATTTACTGTTTCGCCATGAAGCGTAATTGTTTCAAAAGTTCGGGCTAGTTCAATTTTATCTACTTGGATAATTCTGCATCCAAGTGAGCCAGTGGATGCTAGAAGCAGATCTTGGAGGGACTGTAAGTGGTCTGCACTGCACAGGACTTTTATCTCTTGTCCTGGTCTTCCTTTTTTCATAATGATTGGGGTAATCCAAGCGTCTTCGGCACCTAGCTCAAGAAGCTTTTCGATGGTTGTTGCTAATATCTCCGGAGTTACGTCGTCAACATTTGTCTCAATAAGATATTTAGTTTTACTAGATTTCTGCGTTTCAGAATTTTCAGTTAAAACCATTGAGATGATATTTGGATAGTCATCTGGGTTCCTTGTCCCTGCTCCTCGAGAGGATTTGCGAATGTACCCGCTTGGTATATTCCCCCAGTAATTTGCCATGCTCACAAGTAACGCTGCGCCAGTAGGTGTGCACGTTTCACTATTTGTATTTACATTCGTTACCGGGCAGTCTTTCAGAATTCCAATAGTTGCTGGAGCAGGCAAGGGTAAAGTACCGTGGTCTGCCTTAACTGAGCCAGACCCTAACCCAACAGCCCCGACGGCTATTTTATCTATCGCACCTACTTCATCTTCAAGAGCAAACCGCAAGAGCCACGTCCCGACCACATCAAGGATTGCATCCACAGCACCGACTTCATGAAAATGAACATTATCTATAGCTACTCCATGTTGTTCAGCTTCAACTTCAGCCAGAAGGAGGAATGTTCGGCGCGATCCTTCAATCACCTGGGTTGGAAGAATAGAGTTTTTGACTAGTGCATCTATTTCACTCCATTTTCTTCCTGTGGACGTTTGACGGTAAGTCACTTCGGCTTTAGTGGCATTCAATCCGTTTCTGAGTGTTGTTTTAAAATCTATATCCCAATCCTCAAGAGCGAGGTCTCGTAATGGAGAGAGGGCTTGTTCGGGGTCGGCAACCATTTCGGCGAATGCTCCTAAAAGCATGTCGCCTGAAGCGCCAAACGAAGGATCTATCCATAAAGAAAGGCTCATGTTTTGTCCAGATTATTGAGTTGGCTGGCTCTGTGAGCAGCACAGGCGGCTCCGAAACCGTTATCAATTCCGACAACAGCTATTCCCTGAGCACAAGACGCTGTCATTGATAGGAACGCTGTAATACCTTCAAGCGATGAACCGTATCCACTTGATGTGGGAACAGCGATTATGGGGTGAGGAATGAGACCAGCCAATACGGTGGGCATTGATCCTTCCATCCCTGCGATCGCAACCACGATGTCCGCCTCGATGATTTCAGGAAGAGCTTCTGTCAATCGATGAAGTCCTGAAACACCTACATCAGTGATGGTGAAGGTTGCATGACCGAGGGCTTCGAGAGTCACCTTACATTCATTCGCTACCGGTAGATCTGAGGTGCCTGCGGAGACGATACCGATAGCAAAGTTTTGAGTTGGGCGATGTCTCCATGAAAGCGTCGATCCATGCGCTGACGTTGGGTCTAATTCCAAAAGAGCAGAGTATTGCTCGGGATTAGCTCTTGTTGCGATAATTGCATCGGTAAAGCTTTCGTTATGCAACATTTCTCTTACTGCTTGGACACATTGCTCGGTTGATTTTCCTTCGCAATAGATAGCTTCAGGCATATTAATCCTTCTTGACCGATCGGTATCTAAACGGATTTCTTTGCTATTCATAATTCAAGTGCTTCATTAAGATTTCCGGAGCGTAGGCCTCCGAGATCTAAAGTGACGTATCTGTAACCTAGGTCGGAAATTTGATGATGGATCAGGGAAGCGTGTTGCAATACGACTCCTAAATCTTGTTGGCACACTTCGATTCGTGCGGTGTCTTTATAGTCTCGAACTCGAACATCAGTAACACCGATTGACCGTAGGATATTTTCAGCTCGATCTACTCGGGATAGTAACTGAACAGTAATTTTTGTGTCATACGGAATTCTTGAAGATAAACACGGCATTGATGGCCTGTCCCACACAGATAGTTCCCATTCTTTTGCTAGTTCTCTTACGTCGTTTTTTGTAAATCCTGCTTCAACTAGCGGGAATTTCGCTCCTCTACTTTTCGCAGCTTCTTGGCCAGGTCTGTGATCACCCAAGTCATCTTGATTGACTCCGAGCACAATGTTCGCATTTCGTTGGATTGCTATTGGTTCTAACTGGTCCATTAATGCACTTTTACACCACCAACATCTATCAGATTGGTTCGCTATGTATTGGCTGTTCTCAAACTCGTTGGTTTGGACCGATATCCATTCAAGGTTCCATTGCTGTGAAAGTTCTTCGCACTTTTCTAATTCTCCGCTGCCAAGAGATTGCGAATCAGCGGTTACCAAGAGCACCTTGGTTTTAGGTAGGGCCTTGCTCGCTGCTTTTGCAACTAACGCTGAGTCGACGCCACCTGAAAAAGCAATGACCACAGAGTCAAGTACTTGCATAGCATTTAAAAGTTTTTTCTCTTTAGTAGACACGTGAAAACACTAACCTTTCCCGTATAGTAACCACTCATCGTAACTTAGATAACTTCATTGGGATAAAGAAGAATTGATATATTTGCATGGTGTGTTGGTTAAGTATCGTTCTGAAGACTTTTATTACTTCACTTATTTTGATTTTCAGTTCTGTTGCATGCTCCACAACCGAGACGACAACTAAACCTGCCTCGGTAGTACAAGAAAAAATCAAAGAAATCGA
>DBHP01000012.1:5850-8326 GCA_002295705.1 Candidatus Neomicrothrix sp. UBA825
CCTGTTGGCTTGTTGGACAATATTCCCGTGATTATTCAATTTCATGGAGGTGGTGGAACATCGAAAGACGCGTACTATCAGGAGGGAAACTTGAATGGAGTTGCGGACTCTGAAGGAATTTTAATGATCTACCCACAAGCTGAAATAAGCACAGGAAGTGTGTGGAATACGCTACATTCTGAAGAAGGTAACAAGGTAAGCGCTGATGATTTTGGATTCATTGCAGCAATCATTGATCTTTTGGATGAGGACAGCAGAATAGACACTTCCCGTATTTATGTAGCTGGATATTCCAATGGTGCAGCTATGGCGTATCAAATTGCGTGCCATTTGAATGACCGCATCTCCGGATTCGTAGTTCATTCCGGGAATTTCCCACTTGAAGAAGTTACCAGTAATGAATATCCGTGCAATATCACTGGTGAGACTCCTGGGCTGATATTTAATGGAGCGGCTGACATGACGCGTCCATTGGAAGGTATTCCAATGTATGCAGTTTCGGTTCGAGATGGGGCTCAATGGTGGGCAGAAAAAAATAACAGCGTTAGCAAAACGACCTCACAGGATGGAAATGTTGAGCGAACAATCTATGAATCCGAAGCAGGGACCGAAGTTCAATTATTTATCATTGAGGGTGGAGGTCATGATTGGTTCGACTTCACCATTGATGGAATGCCTTTAGATGCTTTCACGTGGGAATTCTTTTCTAATTCAGACAGATAAAAAGACCAGAGCCACTCTGCTTTTATAGAAGAGGCAAAGTTTCCTCTTTGTTTCAAAAAAGAGAGTTACTTGCGAGTGACTGTGACTGGAAGTTTGGAGTAACCGTGCACGAAACTTGAGAAAACACGATCTGGTTCATCCTGTATTTCAATGCGTTTGAAGCGTTGAAGAATTTCTTCCCACAAAACTCTAAGTTGCAATTCCGCAACTCTACTGCCCATGCAAAAGTGAATTCCGTAACCGAATGAAAGTTGCCTATCGGCATTGTGTCGCTCAATGTCAAGCACATGCGCGTTTTCGAATACGTCTTCATCTTGGTTAGCGGATAAGTACCACATGAGGATTTGGTCGTGTTTTCTGATCTGTTTTCCGCCAAGTTCTGTATCGTAGTTGGCGGTTCGGCGCATGTATGAAAGCGGTGTCTGCCAACGAATAATCTCTGGTACAAAGTTAGAGATTAGGTCTGGATTGGCGAGAAGCTTATCGTACTGGTCAGGGAACTTGTTTAATCCATAAACACTTCCAGTCATCGTATTTCGAGTCGTATCGTTCCCGCCAACGATGAGTAACAAGAGGTTTCCAAGTTGTTCAACCATGGGGATATCTTTGGTAGCTTCGCCATTTGCGAGCATTGATACTAAATCAAAACCAGGGTTTTCGCGTCGTAGTTTGAAAAGGCCATCGAAATAGTCAACGCATTCTAGTAATTCATCAATTTTTTGTTGTTGTGTCTCGACGACGCCACCTGGTCCAGGGATGGCAAATACTATGTCTGACCAGCGTGTTAATTTGCGACGGTCTTCCATTGGAAAGTCAAAGAGAGTTGCCAGCATTAGAGTCGTTAGTTCTATTGATACTGTGTCAACCCAGTCAAATGATTCTCCTTCAGGTAGTGAGTCGAGCAATTCTGCTGTTCGTTCGCGAATCATGGGCTCGATGTTTCGAAGATTGCTTGGTGCTGAGACACTTCTAACCGTTTTGCGTTGGGCTGTGTGTTCTGGTGGGTCCATCGCTATGAAGGTTTGGATACCTTGCGGTTCAGTTTCTTCTGACATTGCGATTTCTTTAATTCCAAGGGTGATGCCTTTTGCGGATGAATAGGTTTCCCAGTCCCCGTCGACTGCTCTGACGTCCTCGTATTTTGTGACCGACCAAAATCGCCCTGATGTTTCAAGTTCATTCAAATGAACTGGATCCTCAGCCCGTAAACGTGCGAAATGATCTTGCCAGCGATCTTCAAGGAAGAGATATGGATTATGTGGATTAATTTGGTCAATGGTGAGTTCATTCGCAGATGGAACATCAGCGCCTGTTTCGGCCATTTCCATTTCAGGTGTACGTATATTTGCATCAAAGAACGAACGGTCATCTGCTCTTGTTTCAGCCGTATCAGTCATTTGTATTCCTCCGAACTATCTTTACTTTACATGTGAGCTGGCTCTTTGGACAAAATGGAGGAAAGATGATTGTGTATGAGACCAATTCCTGAAAAACCAACTATTGCTATCCTTGGGGGCGCTGGGGAAATGGGTCGAACAGCTGTTGCAATTATTTCCCAATTTGAACAGATTGGTGAATTGATAGTTGCGGACGCTAATGAGGAGAAAGCAAAAGCCGTCGTATCACAGCATTTGGAGAACTCTAAAACCCAAATGAGGGCACAATTTGTTGATGTTACAGATAGCCATCAGCTACATTCTTTTATTTCTGGTGTCACAATTGTTCTTAATACGGTAGGCCCATTCTATAAGTT
>DBHP01000012.1:8714-9418 GCA_002295705.1 Candidatus Neomicrothrix sp. UBA825
ATTTGTGATGACTGGGAACCAACAATTGAGATGATGGGTTTAGACCAAGATGCGCAATTGAATGATGTGCTAGCGATTATTGGTATGGGAGCAAGTCCCGGAATTTCTAATCTACTCGCTTGTTTAGTTTGTGAAGAGCTAGAAACCGTTGAAGATCTGTTTACTGTCTGGCCTGTTGATGCGGGAGAACGAGGAGATGCTATTGAGGAAGCAGTGCAAGAGAATAAAGGAGCCTCGGGTGCCATTATTCATTGGATGCAACAAATATCTGGAGAGATTGATCTCATTGAGGATGGTAAACAGGTTTCACGCCCTCCGATGCAAGCAATTGAGTTACAGTATCCCGCTTTAGGGTCTGGGAGTGGATACACAGTTGGTCACCCAGAGCCGTTAACACTGGCGAAATCAATGGGAATATCAGGTAACTCTGCAAGTTTGATGCTAATGCAAAGGGCTACTGCCGCATTCATTAGTAACTTAGGCAAAGAGATTAATAGAGGGAAAACTTCGATAAAGGACGCTGCTTTACAAGTAGGCTCGCCAAGCCCAATGAAAAAGTTGAAAGCTGCCCTCGCTCAAGTTCAGTACCCAAAGGCGAATGACCTACCTCCGTTTTTTGCTTGGGGGAAGGGAACCATTAATGAGGAACAATTTGTGGTCGCTGCCCGTATAACATCTTCTCCTCCAGCAATGGATAGTGCAAC
>DBHP01000012.1:9799-9954 GCA_002295705.1 Candidatus Neomicrothrix sp. UBA825
GGTGTTCACGCACCCGAAACGGTTATCAAGCGGGATCACTTTTTCAATGCTTTCGCGAAATGTTCCGATCCACCCATGTTTGGTGCGGACGATATTGTTGAGATTGTCAGAGAAAAGCTCTGAGGGATTTAATCTTCAGCAAGAAATTTGATCCA
>DBHP01000012.1:10349-11728 GCA_002295705.1 Candidatus Neomicrothrix sp. UBA825
TTTCTTTGTGTCAACCCATCTCGGACAAGTTCTTCCATAGGCATGAAAAAGAGAAACTTTAATAGTCTTTCCTCAAATACCCAATTACGGTCTTGTCGTTGATATTTGTCGTAATAACGAAGACCTGTGTAATAGGTTTTACCTTCTTGCGAGAGTTCGGCATGAGCTAGAACAATTCCTTCGGCTGCATTAGCGTCAGTAAACGTTATTTTATGACTATGTGGATAGTGGTATGTAGGTCCCATGTCGCCAAGGCGTCCATTGTAGAAGTCGACTATCTCCTGTCTTCCATTCATTACAGCGGATCCATCGGCATGACCAAAGATCCCATTCTCTGCAAATAGCGTTCCGATAGTGTCAATATCTCTGTCATCTACAGCCATGCTGTAATCAGCAACCAAGGTGCGTATTGACTCTCGAGACTCTAGGCGTTCTATTCTTTCCTGTAGTTCCATATTCCCCCTTAATCGTTTTACCTTTTCTAGGTTGTTTACAATGAAACGTCAATTAGGGGATGTGACTTACTCAACCGATTTGTTTTGGAAGTTGTTGGGTACACTCTGTGTGTGAGTTTAGCGCTCGTGGCTCAATTGGATAGAGCATCTGACTTCGGATCAGACGGTTGGGGGTTCGAGTCCCTCCGAGCGCGCTACTTAAACTAAAAGAAGGATCCGCAGAGTTTTGGAGTTTATGCTTCGGTATAATCTCTTAGCATTTTTGCCAGCTCAAGCTGGTGCTGTTCTTCAATGGCTATTTTTGATCTGGCAAATTCTTCAAGGAAAACAGATCCGTTCTCAACGGTGGTCAATAGTTCTCGATAAAGCTGAACGGCGCCTCTTTCATGTGCCAAACTCTCGGCAAGAATATCTCGAATCGAATGTTGATTGGTTTCTTCAATAGCAGCAATGTTTGTTGATGGGTGGCCTCCGAAGCCAGTGAGAATTTCTCCTACTTCTTGAGCATGAACAAGCGACTCTGTTGCTTGCGCTTTCAAGAAGTCGACTAGTGGAATTCGATTAGGTCCAGTAACCATAAGTGAGTAGTGCGTGTAGCGGACGACGCCAGAAAGCTCTGCTTCTAAAATTGCATTTAAATTATCAATTACTTGGTTTGTATCAAGTTCATTTTCCATAGTGTCTCAATCATTATTGGTTATTATTTGAATTCTATCATTGGTTATTCTCATCGCCTTAGTGTTTCTTAGGTTAGACCTACTACGCTTTACAGTCGCAGGGCTTTAATTTTGGAGGGGACATGATAAAGAACGTTATGGAAAAATGGTTTGCTGTTGTTAACGGCAATGGAGATATTCGAGAGCTTCTGCATGACGATTGTGTGTTCTGGTCGCCAGTTCTCTTCCATCCTCAGGTCGGTGCAGA
>DBHP01000092.1 GCA_002295705.1 Candidatus Neomicrothrix sp. UBA825
ATTTGGCCCGTATTGTTCAATGTTTTTGCAATCAGAGGCGAAGAGTATCGAGACCCGAGAATTCTATTGGCAGGCATTGACTATATCCTGTCTCTTTCCCCTGAGGTAGTAATCGGGACTCACGGTCCACCAATAGTAGGAGTTGAGCTCGCTAAAAGTGAGATCACAAGATACCGAGATCGGATTCAATTTCTTTGGGACCAAACAGTTAGGGGTATTAATAAAGGAATGGACCTAGAGCAATTAACCCAATTCGTGCAACTTCCGAGGTCTGAGGAAGAATCCTACCTAACACGACAGTTTTATGGTTTAGCAGAACACCATGTTCGGCAGATACACAATGGGCTTAGAGGCTGGTTTGATGGAAACCCAGCAAAATTATTTCCAGATAATCCATCAGCTCGCGCAGAAAAACTTGTGCATGGTTTTGGAGGCGTAGAAAGAACTCAAGCAGTCGCTGACGAGGCATTTGCACAAGGAGACCTTCGATGGGCTATTGAGCTATCGAGCGTCCTTTTGGAATACCACAACAGCTCTGAAGAAGATAATAGTGCTGACATGGAAAGAGCTTCTAAGCTTTTAGCTGATTCTTTACGAAAAGTTGCCCAAAAGACTACAGCTGCAAATATACGTAACTGGTGCCTGACGTATGCTCTTGAATTAGAGGGACTACTTAACCTTGAACGGCACCGCAGACATAAGTTCTCCCGCTCTGTGGTATTGTCAAATCCTCCTTCTTCAACTGTCCATGCCTTGAGAGTTCTATTAAATCCCGATAGCTCCGAAGGTTTTTGTCAAGAACTTAGATGGGAGTTTGAGAATGGAGAAAATACAGGGTTACTGATACGAAATCAGGTTGCTATCCCCACTGACGGAAAAGATGCTCACCTGGCGATACGTTTATCCATTGAAACATGGGCTGATTTGCTTTCCGGCACTTTATCTTTGTCAGATAGTTTGCATTCAAAAATTACAACCACAAATACCAGCGAAGAAATAACTACGTTTCTATCGCATTTCGATCTTCCCCCTATCACGCAATGAAACATTTACCTTTCACCTCAGCAAAATTTCAAGGAAAAGCAGAACAGCTCATTGAGGACTCGGTTGCAGTACCTCTGGAAAAGAAGCAGCTTCCAGATTCTGCACCGAATGTACTTTTGATAATGCTTGATGACGTCGGATTTGGGAGCGCTGCAACCTTTGGCGGACCGATCGAAATGCCCGCAGTATCAGAGATAGCTAGAACTGGAATTTCTTATAACCACTTTCACACAACTGCTCTATGCTCCCCTACTCGAGCTTCCTTACTTACAGGGCGCAATCACCACTCGGTTCATATGGGAGGGATCGCAGAGGTAGCAAACAGTTTCCCAGGTTATGACAGTGTTATACCTGCTGAGTCTGCAACGATTGCGAAAATATTGAAAGAGCACGGCTACTCAACGAGCTGCTTCGGGAAATGGCATCTTACACCTACATGGGAGAAAGGGCCTACTGGGCCTTTTGATAGGTGGCCCACGGGCATGGGCTTTGATAGATTCTACGGGATTCTGGGCGGTGAGGCTTCTCAGTGGGAGCCCGCTGCGTATGACCAAACTACTCCTATTGAACCGCATATAGGGAAAGAGGACTATCACTTAAGTGAAGACTTAGCTGATCAGGCAATTAAGTGGATCCGGCAACAACAAACCTCAACTCCAGATAGCCC
The DNA here is from genome assembly GCA_002295705.1 of Candidatus Neomicrothrix sp. UBA825. Classification (GTDB taxonomy): domain Bacteria; phylum Actinomycetota; class Acidimicrobiia; order Acidimicrobiales; family UBA8592; genus UBA8592. The sequence continues at coordinate 1,712 of DBHP01000092.1, forward strand.
ATTCTTTTGCTATTTTGCTCCCCCAGCAGTTCACGCGCCGCACCAAGCACCGAAAGAGTGGATAGATAAATATGTTGGAGCGTTTGACGACGGTTGGGATGCTCTCCGAGAGCAAATATATAAACGGCAGTTAAACCTAGGAATCATTCCTGAAGAAACTCAACTCACACCTCGGCCAGAACAGATTCCAAGTTGGGATTCCTACCCTGATCGCTACAAACCAGTAGCTACTAGATTGATGGAAGTATTTGCTGGGTTTCTAGCGCATACAGATGCACAAGTTAAAAGGATTCTTGATTGCATCAACGAGACAGGTTGCGCTGACAATACTCTAGTGATTTATATCACAGGAGATAACGGTGCATCTGCGGAAGGGACGGTCCACGGTGCTTGGTCTGCCCCATCGTTTCAAAATGGTGTGCACGAAGACCCTGAATGGCTGCTAGAACACATTGACGATTTCGGAACTAATAAATGTGAGAATCATTTCAATGTTGGTTGGGCGTGGGCTTTGGACGCCCCTTTCCAATGGATGAAGCAAGTAGCTTCGCATTTTGGAGGAACCCGTAATGCAATGGTTATGAAATGGCCTGACAGAATAACCGAAGTTAATTCAGTAAGGAACCAGTTTCATCACGTCATTGATATTGCACCGACAATTCTTGCTGCAGCGGGCCTAAAGTGGCCCGAAACAGTCAATGGGATAGAACAAATGCCTGTTGACGGAGTCTCAATGGAATACTCCTTCAATGATGCTGATGCTTTGAGTACTCGTAAGACTCAATATTTTGAAATCTTTGGGAACAGAGCTATCTTTCACGAAGGCTGGATCGCGTCTTGTTTTCACGGAAGAGTGCCATGGATCAGACTTAAGGGCTACGAATTTGGCGGAGATCAAGAAAAGTGGGAACTCTACAACATCGATAAGGACTTTTCGCAGAGTGAGGATTTAAGTGATACTTACCCTGAAAA
>DBHP01000006.1 GCA_002295705.1 Candidatus Neomicrothrix sp. UBA825
AGCTACCGCAGGTACTACCCACCTGATTCATAAATGGAATGCAAGAGAAATACTTCAGTTAATTCATGATTACAAGATGTCATCTGTCAGCGCAATCGCTCCTCAAATCGCTTTGATGCTCAAGCAAGATGGTATCGAACATCTCGACTTTAGCTCAGTTAAAGCAATCGTCACTGGAGGGGCATACGCATCAGTAAATCTCATCAAGAAAGGCCGTGAAATTTTCGGTGCTCCATGGTCAGTACGGTACAGTTCAACTGAATCCGGTGGAATAGGTTTGGGAACCTCTTTAACTGCAGATGAATACGAGGCTTTACATACTATCGGACAGCCACGTGAAGGCGTTAAAGCAAAAATTTGTGACACTTCCGGTTCAGAATTACCAACCGGAGAGGTCGGGGAAATTTGGATATCGTCACCCGCTGTGATGAGTTGTTATTGGAACGACCCAGAAGAGACAGCAAAAGTATTTGATCAACAATGGCTTAAAACAGGCGATCTTGCTTATCAGACACCTGAAGGATATTTTATATTGGCTGGTCGAACCACCGAAATGTACATTCGAGGTGGTTATAACGTTTATCCACTAGAGGTGGAAGGAATCTTTTCTGAACATCCTTCAATAGCGGAGGTAGTTATTATCCCTAGACCCGCTGACATAATGGGAGAGATAGGGGTGGCTGTCATTGTTCTAGAAGATGGGTGTTTACCAATAACGATTGATGATCTGCGGTCATTTGGGGTAGATAAGTTAGCAGCGTACAAGTTACCCGAAAAGGTTATTTATGTTGAATCCATTCCACGTAATACGACCGACAAAATTGATAGACGAGAACTCAAAGAAATAGTTAAAAGAAGAAACAGCTAATTCTGATTCTTTCTCTCAATGAGCCGGCTAATCCAGTTAATATATGTTTCAGTTTCTTGAGCCCCGGGAACTGGAAGTACGTGGTTAATCAATACTGTAGGAACTGATGTGATGCCTTGGTTGATTGCTTCATTATGCTCATCAATCACTTTTTTAGAGAATTCTAATCGATGAGTATCAACTAATGAAATGAACTTAGTTTCACCAACACCTAGCTCATTTGCGATATGAGCGAGGACGGACCAATCAGAAATATCAAGGTTCTTCTTAAAATATGCTTCGAGTAATTTATGGTGCATAGCATCAGCGTATTCGGGCGCCTCTGCCGAAATAATTTTCTGTGCAACTTGAGCTGAAAGGCTTCCGGTTGGTGGATTACTTGAAGTAGCCCAGGGAACAAAGGAAGTTTTGGGTTCTAATGCAGCGATCCGTTCCCACCCTTGTGTGTACCTAATAAACTTTTCCCTGTCCGGATTTTTAGACTCAGGTTTAAGGAGAAAGCTTTTCCAGCTAATGCTTACCTGATCCCCAAAGTGATCCTTTACTTCGTCAAGACGCACGGTCCCGACATAACACCATGGTCAAAGAAAGTCCGACCAGACTACCAAATCAATAGCTTCGTCCATCAATGTCATCCCGTCACCCAAACTTTAATCCAATATAAGCAAATAAAACACCAAGAACGATATTTGACCCAAGAATAAATCCCGTCAACCAGTGATTCCTGCATTCAATAGTTTTCGCCGACTGCATAACAACTGTAGAAAAAGTTGATAAAGAACCGAGAAACCCAACTCCCAAAATAGTCACTACCTCGCTCGCGGGATTTGAAGCAACCAACAAACCAATAAAGAATGACGAGAAGATATTCACCAATGCTGTACTGATCCAATCACCCCAGAGACTTAAATTCTGTAAACGCCATCGTATTGATGCCCCAGAGCCTGCAAAGAATAAGAAAAGAATTGCAGAAAGAAAAAAATTGCCTTCAGCAAAGGCAAAGGAGTTCGAAAGAAACACACTCATTTGGAGACACCAACACGATCAAAAAACGATTTTGATAATAAGAAAAGAATTAACCCTCCAATGACCGATAATCCTAAATAAGTCAAAGCCACAGCTATCTGTTGACTCCGCAGTAGTTCAGCTAAATCTAAGGAAAACATAGAAAATGTTGTGAAGGAACCACACAAACCCGTAGCGAGCGCTGAGATAGACCTAGGTGAAAGCCTCTGGAAAGGTCTTGAAACTATTACCCCAAGAACACAACTCCCGATCATGTTGACGATGAAGATTTGCCATGGCCACGAGTCATTATCCGGCAGTATCTCCAGTAACCCCCATCGTGCGGCTGCCCCTGCCATTCCGCCAAAGGCAACAAAAAGAATTGTTCTTATATCCACAGGCAAAAACGTTACAACAAGTCATAGGCTTTTGGTGGCCTAAATCCAATACTAATTCTTTTAGGTCAAGGTAATTCAACTTCTTTGTAGCGAAAGGTATGTGCAAAGATGGAGAGTAGTGAACATAGGATAAAAATGTATTCAGATGATTTCCCACTTGACTCAAATCCCATACTCCAATTCAAAAAATGGCATCAAGATGCCATAACTGAAGGAGTTCATGAACCTGATGCAGCAGTTATTTCTGGAATCAATAAAGATAATTTCCCAACCTCACGTTTCGTATTGGTACGCAGGGTCGACGAGGAAGGATTCATGTTTTTTACTAACTACCAAAGTGATAAAGCCGCTTCATTTCAAAACAGCCCCAATGTTTCATTAACTTTCGGATGGTTGCCATTGGAACGTCAGGTTCGGATTCTTGGGACCATAGAAAAGGCTACAGCGAAAGAGTCTGATGAATACTTTGCGTCACGACCTAGGGGGCACCAGATAGGCGCATGGTCATCTCCGCAAAGCAAAACAATAGGTGACCGCAGTATTCTCGCAGAACAATACGAACAATACGAGAACAAATTCGCTGATATTGAAGTACCTCGACCAAGTCACTGGGGCGGTTACAGAGTGAGACCATCAAGTATCGAATTTTGGCAAGGCCAAAGGGACAGATTGCATGACCGATTTCGTTTTACTAAGAGTAAGAAAATTTGGTCCGCGGAACGGTTAGCTCCATAAATTTTCTGCGATACATGATTGAGGACCACCTGAAGTTAACACTCTTGAATTATTTATGAACAATGACTTGTTACTGTAAGTAAACATATTGTA
>DBHP01000046.1:0-983 GCA_002295705.1 Candidatus Neomicrothrix sp. UBA825
TCTTTGAGAGTATCAAACATCTCTTGCTCGGTTTCACCAAGCCCCACCATTATTGATGATTTAACAACCAATCCAGCTTCTTTTGCTAGGGCAAGAACAGCCAAGCTCCGAGCGTATCCAGCTGACGGTCGAACTTGTCGTTGAAGACGAGGAACAGTCTCAATATTATGGTTCATGACATCAGGCTTGGCTGAGAAGACAGTCTGCAGGTCATCAGGGTTGCCTTTCAAATCAGATATCAACACTTCCACGCTTGTTTGAGGGTTGAGGGATCTGACTTCATTAATTACTTCCCTAATGTGGTTTGCGCCCCCATCTTGTAAATCATCTCTGGCAACCATGGTAATGACCGCGTATTCCAAGCTCATTTGATTGACCGCTTTTGCTATTCGTTGCGGCTCGTCATGATCAACTGCTTGAGGTTTTCGTGTGTCAACTAGGCAAAATCCGCAAGCACGAGTACAACGCTCACCAAGTGCCATGAAAGTTGCGGTTCCTTGCCCCCAGCATTCAAATATATTGGGGCAGCCTGCTTCCTCACAGACTGTTGTTAATTCTAGAGAGCGAATTGATCTTTTAAGTTCCCTATATTCTGAACCCATATTAGCTTTGACCCGCATCCATTCTGGCTTTCTGCCTATAGCAATTTCTGCTCGCCTTTGCTTTATGCTTTTCCGTCCGATTGTTACAGGTTGAGGGATATCGGAAGCGCACTCTCCAGCTGGCTTTGGGAGCTCTCCAGGACCTTCGCCCTTGGAAAACGGGCTGAGTTCGCTTTGGGAAGCTCGCCATGAGACATCCATGCGCCTGGAATTACCGTTACCCCATTGTTTGGATGCCAACTCTGCTATTACTTCGACCACTTCGGCCATCGGTACAGCAATTCCCTCTTTGGATAAAGAGGTAACTTTCTTATCTTTGATCCCGCATGGAATTATTGAATCGAAGTACGTCATGTCAGGTTCAATATTTAAGGCGAATCC
>DBHP01000046.1:1379-2815 GCA_002295705.1 Candidatus Neomicrothrix sp. UBA825
GGGTTAACCCATACTCCGGGATATTGATCCAGTCTTCCGCAATTCTTCAAACCTAAGTGAGCTAAGGTTTCAATGATTAGATCCTCGACAGAATTAACGTACGCTACTGTGTCCGCCATTCCTCCGCCCCGCTTGCCAGCAAGATTCAATATTGGATATCCGACTAACTGTCCCGGCCCATGATAAGTAACGTCTCCACCTCGATTTGTTTTGATTAAATCTGCGCCGATATCCGATGGATTTACCAGAATATTCGATGTATCTCCTCTGACACCCAAAGTAAAGACGTGAGGATGTTCTAGAAGCAATAAGTAGTTTTCAGAGCCTTTATTGAATAAAGCCTTCTGGATGGCAAGAGCATCGTTATATGATACTTTTCCTAGCCATCTGATATTCAGTGGGTTTAGTGCTGTTTCGATCATCCCTGTCTTTGGGTTTAGAGCCTATTTACAGTTTAATAAGAAAGTAGACGGTTTCTATAATTTTCACTACCCGTGAAGAGACCGTCCTGTCAGTGCCAGAACAGTTTCTCCGAACAATTCACTCATCGTGGGGTGTGGCTGAATAAATTCAGCAACTTCTTCAACGGTGGCTTCCCAGTTAATCGCCAAATATCCTTGCCCCAGTTGCTCTGTGACCCAAGGACCCACCATATGGACTCCCAGAATTTGCCCGGCAGTTCCTTGATCTGTTTTCTCTGCGATAACTTTAACTAGGCCTTCAGTTTCACCAACTATCATGGCTCGCCCATTTCCGCTGAAGCGGTGTTTTGAAACAAGGATTTCGTAACCATGTGCTAAAGCTTCTTCTTCGCTCAGACCAGCAAAGGCTACTTCAGGGTGGCAATAAATTGCCCAAGGCACCTTACCATAATCTACTGGCGACACGATTTCCCCACAGATATCTTTGACGACCATAATTGCTTCTGCGAAGGCAACGTGTGCAAGTTGAGGAGAGTCGATCAAGTCGCCAACAGCATAAATCCCCTTTTGGCGTGTTCGGCAGAAGTCATCAACTGGGACATAGCCAGATTCATCAGTTACTAGATCTGCATTACTCAATTCCAACAGATCAGCGAAGGGTCGACGGCCTACTGATATGACTACTTTCTCGACAGTTACTGAACCGGTATCAATTTTTATTTCAATTCCCTCGCTGTCTTTTGAATGACCAAGAACTTTCGTTCCGGCCAACACATTTATGCCGCGCTTCTTAAATGAGCGGGCTACTGTTTTTGATAGATCCTTATCGCAAGATGCTAGGATTTGCGGCAATGCTTCGATCAGCGTTACCTCAGCGCCAAAATCATTAAGTGTTGACGCGAACTCTGTGCCAATTGCGCCTCCCCCGATAATTGCTACTGACTTGGGAACTTCGGTAATAGAAAGTAATTCATCTGATGTGAGAATTTGATTTCCATCAATCTCAAATCCGGG
>DBHP01000046.1:3243-4866 GCA_002295705.1 Candidatus Neomicrothrix sp. UBA825
CCGTTATAAACGGTTACCTTTCGATTCTTGAGCAGCCCTTCAACTCCTGAGATTAATTGGTCAATCACAGCCTGTTTACGTTCCATAGTTTTAATTAAATCAAGTCGAGGGTCGCCAATCTGTACTCCAAAATCATCGGCGTGACGGACTGTTCTTAGAACTGAAGCTGTTTCAAGAAGTTCTTTCGCTGGTATGCAGCCCACGTTTAAGCATGTACCACCGAGTTTGGCATTTTCAACGAGAGCAACTTCCAGACCTGCTGCAGATGCGTAAAGAGCAGCACCATAACCGCCGGGGCCGCCTCCGATTACGACCAGATCAAATTGTATTTTTTCTTTACTCATAATGGCTCTTGTCTCTGTAATTCTATTCAGTGCTGCGTTTTGATTTCGCTACTTTAATCTTCATGAAGCAACTAATACTTGGACTGTGAATGCTAACAATATCGTAAGCCCACAAAGGAGTGAAACTGTGATTAACATTCTGGTGCTCATAATTAAATTCTAGTGCGATCTGGGCTTTTAAAAGAAGTAGTATAGGGATTTGATTCGCATTCTGTTTTTGGCCGCCTATTACAGTTCGCTAAGCATCTTGCTATGTTGATCACTATGCACTTAATGAAGCAGGTTTTCATTGCTATAAGACCAAAACAGTGGATAAAGAATGCTCTGGTGCTATCTGCACCGTTGGCGGCTGGAACTTTCTTCCAACTAGAGATATTCCAGAAATCCTTGGGAGCCTTCTTTATATTCTCTGGTGCCGCAGCTTGCGTCTATTTAGTCAACGATTCTTTTGATCGGAAGATGGATGCTCAGCACCCTGTGAAATCATTTCGTCCAATAGCATCGGGTTCCTTACCGGTAGGGTTGGGTTTGGCGGTTTCTATTGCCTTGGGTTCTCTTTCTATAACGTTTGCTTTCTTTTATGGGCTTGCAGCAGGCCTGATAATTTCAACGTACCTTTCAATCAATATTCTTTACTCACTGTTTATAAAACGAATCGCTGTTCTTGAACTCATATTTATTGCCTCTGGGTTTGGGTTACGGGCTGCTTTGGGTGGTGCTGCAACTGATACAGAACTTACGGCAGTTTTCCTTTTCGTGATTTCATGCTTTTCGATTTTCTTGGCAGGGTGCAAAAGGCATTCCGAGTTAATATCGCATGATCTTTCTTCACAACGCCATGTCCTTGGTAGTTACTCCAGCGTGTTTCTTCGTAATGCCATGATTGTGTCTTCATGCGGGGGGATACTTGGATACTTGGCTTGGTTTGTGCAGAGTAGCAATATCAATTTACTTTTAATAGTGGTTTCATTCATATCGCTACTACTTGGAACCCTTCGTTTCTTTAGGATGGCTTTAGCTGGGAATGCTGAAGATGCAACGACACAGATACTACTTGATCCGTACCTAAGGTCGGTTGCTATTATGTGGGTCGGTAGCTTTTTGGGGTCCGTTTATGTCTGAGATGATTTCCCATAGCTGGGGAAATAATAAAAAAACTTTTGCTGAACACAGAATACATTCTGGAATAGCAAATGTGCTCGAAACTGTGGTGAACTCCGAGTCTTCGGGCGTTATCCCCCGTGGGGCAGGGCGGAGTTACGGAGATCAAGCATTAGTT
>DBHP01000052.1:0-177 GCA_002295705.1 Candidatus Neomicrothrix sp. UBA825
AGTAACCCCTGAGTATCAACTAGTTGAATCTTGGTTTTCTCTTTTCTAAAGCAGCATTGACGCCTTCACTAAAATCGGCATGCCTGATAGATTCCAATTCTGCGGCCAGGCTTACTTCAAATAGTGATGCAAACTGAGATTTAAGCCAGTTGTTAATTGAAATTTTCGTGCCTCTTA
>DBHP01000052.1:571-4386 GCA_002295705.1 Candidatus Neomicrothrix sp. UBA825
ATGATTTATTAAACCAAGTTGATCAGCGAACTCAGCGGAGATAGTTGAGCCAAGCATCATCATCTCCTTTGCTTTATTAGGGCCAATGAGCACGGTCCATATGGCGAGACCCCCATCCCCCGGAACTAGTCCGATATTAATGTGCGGGTCTCCCCATTTTGCCTCTTTAGAGGAAATTACAATATCAGTTAGTAAAGCCAAGGTCGCTCCTAAACCAATAGCATGCCCATTGACAGCCCCGATCAGGGGCTTCTCAAAATCAAGAAGATTATAAACTATCCGCCGTGCTGAAGCGGCAGAGATACCCGATCCGCCAGACGGATCCCTCTTCAGTCGCCTTTCCATATCTTTCAGATCTCCTCCTGCTGAAAAGGCTGAACCGGCACCTGTCAAAATAGCAACCTTAACCTGGTCATTACTGCCCAAATCTCCCCAGACTCTCTCCATTTCAGCGTGAGCCTCTGGGTGAAGGCCGTTAAGAACCTCGGGTCTGTTAATCGTCACGGTTGCAACATTGCCAGCGATTTCAATTTGAAGAAATTTGTAATCCATAGAACCCCATAAATCTTAAGCCAGTATCAACCGATTCTCTCAATATCGCAATTCTGTATTAGGCTGATGAGTACTTGCTGATGTGTAGATAACTGTTTCTGAAGTGGGGTACAGGCATGGGAAATGAAACCAGACGATCCTTTTGCAGAATTTGCCATGCGGCTTGCCCCATAGACGTTGAATTCACCGACGGAAGAGTGACTAAAATTCTTGGAGTTGATGAGGATCCTCTGTTTGAAGGTTACACCTGTGTGAAGGGGCGCCAAATACCCGAGCAGATTCATAGCCCCAGTCGAATCCGGTACCCGTTAAAGAAAATGCCGGATGGGCATTATGAAGAAATTACGTCGCAGCAAGCTCTAGATGAGATAGCCGAAAAGATGGAATCAATTATTGATCATCATGGCCCCGGATCGATAGCTACTTACACAGGGACAGGCGGGTATCAAAACGCTCCATCCGATCCGGTGGCTAGAGCTTTCCATAAAGCAATAGGCTCAATTAGCTACTACACGTCGGTCACTATTGACCAGCCAATGAAACGAACGGCTGCCATGCGGGTAGGTGTTTGGGAAGCAGGACCACAAAACTTTTCTGAGATAGATGTCTTACTAGCTATCGGCTACAACCCAATGGTCTCTAGTTTTGCGCCGTTCGGGGGATTACAGGGCACCAATCCTTTCACTACTTTACGTAATAGAAAAGAAGAAGGTCTCAAATTAATTGTTATTGATCCACGACGAACAGAACTGGCAACTCAGGCAGATATCCACCTTCAGATACGGCCTGGTGAAGATCCCACTCTTCTTGCTGCCTTCATAAATATCATCCTTTCTGAAGATCTTCATGACCATGAATTTTGTGAAGAATGGATTGAAGCTACGCACCTGGAACGTCTTGCTGATGCAACGAAAGATTTCACGGCTGACTTCGCAGCTAACCGGTGCGGTGTGAGGAAAGAGGATATTCTGGCAGCAGCGAAACTATTTGCGAAGGGTCCGACCGGAACAGCTGGAACTGGGACTGGGCCGTCAATGTCTCCCTATCCAAGCCTCATGGAGCATTTGGTAATATGCCTGAATGTTATTTGTGGACGCTGGTTAAGAGCGGGGCAAATTGCCGAAAGTAGAAGTCTTCTTCAGCCCAATACCCCAAAACGAGCTCAAGTGTTGGGTCCTTTCAATCCACTCTCAGGTCCGAAGAGTAGATTCCGGGGACTCCGAGGATACGGCGGGGAAATGCCTTGCACGACATTGGCTCAAGAAATAATTGAGCCAGGCGAAGGTCAGATTCGGGCCCTAATCTCAAATGGTGGAAACCCAGTAGCCGCTTGGCCCGACCAAGAGAGAAGTCTTGAGGCCATGGAATCTCTTGAACTCTTAGTTGCTATAGATCACCGAATGACCCAGACTGCTCAATTTGCTGACTACATCCTCCCGCCTCGTTTAAGCCTTGAGCGGTCCGATGTGCCACCGTTTATGGATCGATGGTTTCGTGCTCCGTATGCCTGCTACACATCTGCAGTCATTGAAAACCCTGAAGGGGACCTGCTAAATGACTGGGAATTCTACTGGGAGATTGCTCAACGACTGAATGTGAAAATTCAACTGCCCGGAGGTGAAATACCAAGTGGGGAGCGCCCAACTGACGATGATGTACTGGAGTTAATTTACGCGCATTCGCTTGTCCCTTTTGATGAGATTCGCAATAAAAGCGGTCAGACTCTTGAATACCTGAAGCAGAAAATTGAAGAATCTGACCCTCATTCTAGTGGGAAGTTTCACTTGGCACTTGATGATCATTTAGCCGAACTTCAAGAAATTCTTTTACAGCAAACATCTGCGGAGCGTATGGATGGTTTCGACCCTAAAGTCCACACTTTTCGCTTAGTAAGCAGGCGACTGAAGACTCACCTAAATTCTTTAGGAGGTGAATTAAGTAAGCTCAATAAAAAAACTCCTACGAACTACGCCTACATGAACCCTCAGGACATGATTGATCTAGAAGTTACAGATGAAGAACTCGTACAGATTACATCCCCAAGAGCATCTTTGATAGGGGTGGCTAAATCCTCAGACGATATCAGGCGAGGCGTGGTATCTATGGCTCACTCTTGGGGTGCAGCATCATCATCCGACGAAAAAGTTAGGGACATAGGTTCCCCAACAAATCGACTAATAGATGTCGAGAATGGTTTTGACACCATCACAGGACAGGCTATTCAAAGCGCCATACCCGTATCTGTTGAACCGGCAAAAGAAGAAGTATCAATCTAAATTTATTAAGACCCACTAACCGTTGCTCAAGCGGTCAATGGTTCGGCTAAATTCTTTAACAGCTTCACCAATAATTTCTGCAATCGGTCGAATCTGTTCAATTCTCCCAGCCACTTGACCACTTAAAGCCACAGCAGCATTCATATCTCCACCAAAATATAGCTTCTGTGGGTCACCGAATTCCCCAAAAATATTTTCCTCCATGTCAGCCAGTCGCTCAGAACGGTCGGTTCGAAGAGCCCGAAGAGCAGGGGAGTGCCTTTGGTTAAGAAAAACAGTGTCTGTTTCTCGTGCTTTGACGATAGCTTCTTTCCAATTCATGTGAACTGGAGATTCTGCACACGACAACATTTGCGTACCCATCTGAACTCCTTCAGCACCTAAAGCAAACGCTGCAGCCATTGTTCTACCATCATTTATTCCACCCGCAGCAATAATAGGTACATCCACATGGTCACGAATGAGCGGTAACAGCACCATTGTTGACACAGGAGTAGGGCTTTTAAAACCTCCTCCTTCGCCACCCTCAACAACTAACCCATCTACACCTGCTTCGACTGCTTTCAATGCTGCATGGAGCGTTGGGACGACATGGTAAACCGTCAGTCCGGCACCCTTCAGAACTCCGGTATATTTGGTTGGCGAACCCGCTGATGTCGTCACGAATTTAACTCCTTGGTCAATTACGAATTCAGCAATTGATGGATCTCGAACAAAGGCTTGCGCAATGTTGACACCAAAAGGCAAGCCGAGCTGTTTCATAATCCGCATTTCTTCTTTAACTACATCTAGTTCTCCCGAAGACGTTTCAATAATTCCACATGCGCCAGATCTCGAAACCGCTGATGCTAATTGTGATCGAGCAATCCATCCCATCGGAGCTTGAAGAATCGGGATTGAAACCCCAAGATCCTTACTTACTCCGTTATCAAATAGTGAATGGGTAGTCATATATTACCCCTGTAGCAGCTCATAATCCCTCACAAT
>DBHP01000034.1:0-8757 GCA_002295705.1 Candidatus Neomicrothrix sp. UBA825
ATCTTCTGGGCTTACAGACGTGGGAGTTCGTTTTTTATCATTTGTTACATGACCAAAGATTTCTTTCACCCAACCTTGATTTCCTGATGCCTCGCCTATGGAAGTGCTGTAAGCAGCCAAGGAAGTTGAATTTTTATAAGTTGTCGCCTCTCGTGAGTTATGCGAATCGTGAGTAAATTGCTGACCATTAAAGTGTCGAGTTTGCGCTTCGCTGCTGTTGGGTAGCTCCATAGTGAAGTCAGAAAATGTTGCATGATCTGACGGAGATGTGACCTCAATAACCTCAAGATCATCGAAAGATTCTAGGACTTGGTGGCGAATGCCTGGCGGTTGGAGAATACAGTCTCCCTCCTTGAATATAAAAGGCTCACCCTGATCTTCGTATACCAATTTTGCTGAACCTTTAATACAAAAAAGTGTTTGGAAAGAAACATCATGGTAATGCACCCAGTCAGCCACTTTCCCGCTACCTTCAATTCTAATTTGAGAGGCTACGGAGATTTCATTGTGATTACCAGTTAATGACCTGTAAGACATACCTGCTCTGCCCTGGACCCATTGAGTATCGCTTGCATGTGACAAGTAAACGATTGGCTGCAGGTCTTTTGCCTGGTTTTGGCGCTTAACGACAGGAACATAGTGCACCTGGGTACCGTTAGGGCCCGTTAGACCTGTTCCGATGAGGGATTGATCTTCCACTGGGATTTCAATGAATAGTGGTAGTGCTTGTGCATTCTTGTCCAATGCCACTGTGAAATGATCTCTACTTAATATTGCGTAATTAGGGTTATCAGCTGGCGAAATCATAACAATTTTGAACTCAAGCTTATTTACAAAGAAATCAAGTCCTGATTCAAATTCAGGTGCAGCAACTATCGACCGAATTGATTTCGTCTGATCAGTAGCGTCAACAGTTAATTTCATAAAAACTATTTCCTTTTATTCCTTCAAGACTGCGGGTTCAAAGTTACTTAGTTACTGCTAATTACGATACCGTTGCATTCGTACAATGGATTTAAAAGCTGAAATTGATTTATAGTGGACCCAAAACCCCTGATAGGAATTACTGGAAGACGACGCACGGGAGATAAATTGCGTGGCAGTCTCGAAGTCATGAATCACCTTTCATTTGACGTGTATTGGGTGGACTATGCCAAAGGCATCATTGCTGCAGGTGGGATTCCTGTTTACCTTCCTCTTAGTCTTGACCCAGCAGAAATTATTCCTCGTTTGGATGGCATACTCATGAGCGGCGGGGCTGACATAGACCCTGAAAGGTACGGAGCAGACCCTGAACCTGAGTTGCAGTCAATTGAACCGGTACGTGATGACTTTGAATTGAAAGTGCTTGATAAGGTGTACGAGAATAATTTACCGGTTGCTGGAATTTGCCGAGGCCTTCAGATTCTTAATGTTTATGCTGGCGGGACACTATTTCAAGATATTCCTCCACACGCAGCTCGTAAGGAACCCCCTTCAAGCCGAGTTCACGAAGTGACCTTTGATAATGGATCTTTATTTTCACACCTATACGGACCATCAATGAAAGTGAACTCTTTACATCATCAAAGTATTGATCGGCTGGGTAAGGGATTTCTAGCTACTGGGCTCTCAGATGATCAAGGAATTGAGGCGATAGAACATATTGATCGACCTATAGTCGCTGTTCAGTGGCACCCGGAAATGTTGGACACGCGAGATACTGACCCTCTTTTTAAGTGGTTAGTCCAGTGCTCTTCTAAGCGACTTTAGGAGTTCTGAGGGAAGCCTAAGTCAACTTGGCTGCTTGTTGGGTCGGGCCAACGACTTGTTATAACTTTTTGCTTCGTGTAGAAGCGCATTCCTTCTGGGCCATATATTGCTGTATCTCCAAATAGCGAATCATCCCAGCCACCAAATGAGTGATACCCCACTGGGACAGGTATTGGAACGTTAATCCCCACCATTCCAGCTTGCACATTCTTTTGAAATTGTCTGGCTGTGCCACCGTCTCGGGTGAAGACTGCTACCCCGTTACCGTATTGATTCTGAGCTATGACATCCAATGCTTCATCAAAGGATCGAGCTCTTACAACTGATAGGACTGGACCAAAGATTTCGTTTCGGTACACTTCCATATCTGTTGTGACGTTATCTAAAAGAGTCGCTCCTACATAGAATCCCTTTTGCTCAGAAGAGTGCACCCGACCATCGCTAACAACGGTTGCGCCTTCTGCCTCGCCTGAGTTGATGTATTCAACCACTCGGCTACGGTGCTCTTGGCTTATAAGTGGACCCATCTCTGAGTCAGGTTGCATCCCAGGCCCGATTTTTAGATTATCGATTCGCTCAGAGATAGCTCCAACCAATGGTTCCGCTATTTCGCCAACCGCTACAACAACTGAAATCGCCATGCAACGCTCACCTGCTGATCCATAAGCAGCGGAAACTGCTGCATCAGCGGCAAGGTTGATATCAGCATCTGGAAGAACAACCATATGGTTCTTTGCACCCCCCAATGCTTGAACCCTTTTCCCGTGAGCGGTTCCAGACTCGTAAATGTGCTTTGCGACAGGTGTGGAGCCGACAAAACTTACAGCATCAACATCATCATGAGATAGGAGCTGGTTAACTGTTTCTGCTCCGCCATTAATTAAATTTACTACTCCATTTGGAAATCCAGCTTCGCTCATTAGTTTGATTATGAATTCTGGCGCTGAGGGGTTTCGGTCTGAGGGTTTTAGCACAAAAGTATTTCCACAAGCTATGGCGTTAGGAAACATCCACAAAGGAACCATAACTGGAAAGTTAAAGGGTGTTACACCTACACATACACCGACTGGTTGCCGAATTGTGTAAACGTCTACCCCTGATGATGCTTGTTCGCTATATGAGCCTTTGAGAGTTTCAGCGAATCCGCACGCGTATTCAATATTTTCTATTCCTCTTGCTACTTCTCCCCTTGCGTCACTATGGACTTTTCCATGCTCTTCAGTTATTAACTCAGCAATGTAATGTTCATTCTCAAGGACAAGGTTACGAAACTCATATAGAAGTTTCGTTCGTTGGGCGATAGATGCTTCGCTCCAGCTAGCGAGTGCAGACTTAGCAGATGAAACCGCCTGATTAACTTCTTTCGATGTCGCATGCTGCATTTCAGCTACTTGCTCTTCTGTAGCCGGATTTAGAACAGCGTGGGCCTTTTGATTTGCTACCTCGATGCTTTGACCGTTGATGTAGTGCTGAATTGAACGCATGGAATCCTCTCGTGTTCGCAGTCCCAAGCATACATACTTTTATCGCAGGGAATTCACTGCAGGTACTGCAAGGCGTGCTGCTTGAAAGTTATGATTCAGATTTGTATGGGGGCAAGGTCACCCTTGCCCCCATACAAGGAATTTAGCCTTTTGCGTTTACGAATGCATCGGAGTAATTCGTTTCAAAATCTCCGGTGTCCTCAATCGATTCGAGAGAGTCAACGCCGCCAGCAAAGAGCTCTGGGTTTCGTATGAAGTCGAGTAGATCGTCGTAATATCCCTCAGCATCTTCGCCCATAAGATCTAGGGCCGCTTGGTTAGGTGTGTCGTAGTAGTTCCAGTCGGTAAGTGCAGCACCTTGCTCAGCGGTTAGCATCCAGTTAATGAAAGTGTGCGCTGTGCAGGGGCTTGGAGCGTCAAATGGGATCGCCATGTTGTCTATCCATTTCGTTCCGCCTTCCTCGGGAACAAAGTAAACGTAGTCCTCATAGTTGTCTTGATCCAGGAACTGCACGAACATATCGCCGGAGTAACCGTGTCCTATTACGGTTTCACCACTTGTGAGGAACTCGTCTGCAGAGTCAGTATTGAATGCTGCGAGTCTGCTTGATGTGGCTGCTAACAAATCTTTAGCTTCGTTCAGCTCTGATTCGCTTGTGGTGTTCAATGAGTAGCCAAGATACTTAAGTGCAGCCCCTAGTGTTTCTCGCGGGTCATTTAGTAGCTGAATCTGACCATTGAATTCTCCAGAGATTGCTGGATCAAAAATTAGTCCCCATGATCGTGGGAAGTCATCACCGACAACCGCCGTATTTACACCGATACCGGTGGTTCCCCATTGATAAGGGACTGAATATTCGGCTTTCGGGTCATAGTAAAGCCCGCTGAAATCGTCGGAGATATTTGAGCTGTTGGGTATGGCATCTAAATTCAGCTTCATAATATGTCCTGCTTCTATGAGGATTGAAACCATGTAGTCAGATGGAACGATGACATCATAACCAGAATTTCCGGCTGAAATAATTGGTTGCATGGCCTCGTTACTCTCGTACGTATCCAATGTGAAACTAATATCGTATTCTTCCGCAAAGGCTGCTAGTTGTTCTTCATCTATGTATTCTGCCCAGTTGTACATTGCAAGGTCACCATCAATTTGACCTACCTCACATGCTGATCCTGCGCTGTCATCATCATCGCCTCCGCAGGCTGTAACTGCTAGCAGCGATATAGCAAAAATAGCGCCGAGCACCTGTAGTTTTCGTGTTTTTCTCATTTCTTCCCTCCTGGCCATAGACCATATGGTTTATTTAACCACCGCGTCTCGTGCGTTCTGCCAATAGCGATAGCCCCACTAATAACATAGACGAGACTAGCATAATCACCGAAATTGAGTTAATAAGTGGTGTAACGCCTTTACGGATAAGCCCGAAAACGTATACGGGTAGCGTGGTCCAGCCGGGGCCTGCTACGAATTGAGTGATAACAACATCATCCAACGAAAGAGTCATCGCCAATAAAGCTCCTCCTGCAATGCCGGGGAGTATTTGTGGGAAGGTAACGTGCCTGAATGCTTTCCACCTAGATGCATAAAGATCCACTGCTGCTTCTTCTAGGTCTCTACTCATTCCGGCTAGTCTGGCCCGAACTACAACTGAGACAAAACTGATGTTGAAGGCTATATGGCTTATAGATATTGACCAAAATCCTTTCCGTAATTGCAGACCGAAGAGGTTGTCTAGGATTTCAAAGAACTCTCCAAAGAACAACAGAAGCATTACCGCCATTGTTACATCAGGAATAATGATAGGTAGATAGAGTAGAGCGTCGAAAACTCTTTTTCCTTTGAAGGTAAAGCGCTCCAATGCTAGAGCTGACATTGTGCCGAGAATTACGGAAATTATTGTCACGACAATCGCGATCTTTATTGAGTTTTCAAGGGCGTTTCGCGCATTTGAACTATCAATGAATTGTTCGTACCAACCGAGGGTAAATCCTCCCCATTTCCCGACGTTACGACTGTCGCTGAAGGAAAAGATTACGAGTAGAACAATGGGGGCATAAAAGAATAGGTATACAAGCCAACCGTTTATTTGAAGGCCGATTTTTGATAGCCCTCTTGGTTCTACTGCGTTACTCATAATGTTCTTCCGCCTTTACGGAAATAAATTATGGTCATGAGCAGCATTACAGCCATCAGAACGAAGCTCAATGCAGCCCCGAACGGCCAGTTTCGAGCAGTTAGGAATTGTGTGACGATGTAGCTTCCAAGAAGTGTTGTCTTCGCTCCACCAAGGATCTCTGGGGTGACATATGCGCCTAACGAAGGAACAAAAACTAAAATAGAGCCAGCGATGACGCCTGGCATTGACAATGGCAGTAGGACATTCTTAAAGGATTGCCAGCCGTTCCCATAAAGGTCCCTGCTTGCCTCGAGCAGTTGACCATCTATTCTTTCAATCGCTGCGTAAAGAGGGAGAATCATGAACGGGAGGTATCCGTATACAAGGCCCAGTACAACGGCTTTTTGTGAGAAGAGGAGCTCGTGTGTTCCTAGTCCGAAGAATTCGGTGACTTTAGTGAAAGGACCGTCATTTCCGAGTATGACGCGCCATGCGTAATTACGCACTAAAAAATTTGTCCAAAACGGAATCATCACGAATACGAGCATCACGTTTCGAATGGTTGGCTTTCGTGTTGAGAGATAATAAGCAAATGGATATGCAATAACTAGACAGATAACTGTTGTGAGAATCGCCAACCAAAGGGAGCGGAATAGTATCGTTCGAACGATTGGTTCGGCGATTCTCTCGTAGCTTTCTAGATTCCAACCTGATAAATCTGTTCCGCCGAATCGATTTCTTGTGGCGAAGCTGTAGATGAGGACGATTCCTAGTGGGATAACAAAGAACAAGATCAAGTAAAGGTACGATGGCAGTGCCATGAGAAGCCCTCTTCGAGATTCTTTCTTTTGTGCTGCCTTTTCGAATTCGGGTGTAGCCACCTCTACGACATGATCCGTGTGTTTTCTTTTGCGCATTAGTCTTTTACTACTGAAATAGCGTCATGTTCCCAGTGGACGGTGACATCATCTCCAACATTGAAAACTTCCAAATCTGGCCTGTTTTCCTCTCGAACTTCAATTGATAACCATGTGAACTTGACGCCGTAAACTCGTGCATTTCCAAGATATGTGATGGTTTCAACTGTTCCTTGAATGCTAGATAGGGAGTCGGATGGCTCTGAGCGTTGCGTGATCTCCGTCCTTTCCGGCCTAATACTGATTGATACTTTGGTTCCCTCTGGGAAGGTATTTTGTGCTCTGATCGAAGTTCCGTTGCTAAGCACGACGGTTTCATTGTCTGAGGTTGTTCCATCCAGAAGGTTTGTTCTGCCTATGAAGTCGGCGACAAATCTATTTGCTGGGCTTTCGTAAATTTCTTCTGGGCTTGCGACTTGCAAAAGTTTTCCTTCGTGCATGACTGCTATCCGATCGGACATTGTTAAAGCTTCTTCCTGGTCATGCGTGACGAATACGAAACTGATTCCCACATCGCGTTGGAGTTTCTTTAGCTCTAGTTGCATTTCTTGCCTTAGTTTTAGGTCTAATGCGCCTAAAGGTTCATCTAGAAGCAGAACCTTTGGTTGGTTCACCAGTGCTCTGGCTAGTGCTACTCTTTGCTGTTGCCCGCCAGACATTTGCGATGGCTTGCGAGTCTCGAGTCCTGCTAACTGAACTAGCTCAATCATTTCCATGGAGCGTTCTTTTGTTTCTTTCTTTGCTACTCCTTGCATCTTGAGTCCGAACCCGACATTATCAAGTACTGTGAGATGCGGGAAAAGTGCGTAGTTTTGGAAGACTGTGTTGACGGATCGTTTATTGGGGGCAAGGGTACCTACTTCTTCACCAAAGATTGATAGGCTTCCCTCGGTTGGGAATTCTAAACCTGCGATCATTCTTAGTGTCGTGGTTTTGCCACACCCACTTGGGCCAAGCAGAGAGAAAAATTCGCCGTCTTGTATGGTTAAGTCCACATTATCAACAGCGATGACGTCACCGAACTTTTTGGTGATTCCTCTTAATTCAACTGCAGCTGTCATTTTCCCCCTTTACGTAATCGTATCTTTCTCTAGACATATCCAAACGGTTGACGTGTAGCCCCTCTTTTCTCGGCTTGTAGACATATGAAGTCGTGTAAAAGTGTCGCAGCAGCAATCGCCGTGATCTCGCTAATATCGTATGACGGCGCTACTTCGACAACATCCATGCCGACGATGTTGAATTCTCCCAGAGAACGTATTGCATCTAAAGCCTGCGCTGTACTTAGTCCACCTGCGACAGGGGTTCCAGTTCCTGGAGCGAAAGCGGGGTCCAAGCAGTCAATATCAAAAGTCAGATACGCGTTACGTGCACCTACGATTTCGCGAATGACATCTATAACTGCTGGGATTCCTTCTCTATGCACCCAGGGAGCTCCGAGGATAGTGAAACCATATGTTTCTGCATTATGAGTTCGAATCCCTATTTGAACAGATGTTTCGGGATTTATGATTTCTTCACGGAGTGCCCGCAGGAACATTGATCCATGATCTAGTCTTTGCCCATCATCTATCCAAGTATCACAGTGTGCATCAAAGTGGATTAGGGATAGTGGGCCGTGCTTTTTCGCATGCGCTTTTAATAAAGGGTATGTTACGAAATGGTCGCCGCCCATACTTAACATCATTGTTCCGTTTTCAATGATTTCGAGAGCGTGCTTTTCAATCTGGTCAGGTGCTTGGTTTGGATAGCCATAATCAATGAAGCAATCCCCGTAATCAGTGACTTTCAAATATTGAAAAGGGTCGAAGCCAAAGGGGTATGCTTCTAATTCTGCTAAGCCAACTGAGGCCGCACGTATTGCTCTGGGGCCAAGACGTGTTCCTGGCCGGTTTGAGGTTGCCATATCGAATGGAATACCGGTTACTGCGATATCAACATCGGTGAGGTCACGTGAGTAATTTCTTCTCAGAAAAGAGAGAGCTCCTCCAAATGTCATTTCAGGATTTCTTCCAAGCAGGCCTTTTCGGCGAAATGCTTGGTCGCCTTCAATTTCTTTCCCCATACTTAGCTCTCCTTGTATTCTTGGTTTCTCCAGATAATTAAGGCTGCGTAATTATCAATCTCTGGGTTCGTAATGTAGTTCGGTAAAGCGCAAATTAATTCAAAGCCATTGTTAGATTGGAATGAGAGTGTTGAGTCGTAAATAACCTTTTCCCTTACGGCAGTTATGTATTCATCAGCGGTCATTTCTTCTTTGTATTTTGCAAATCCTGGCATGACGCCTCCCGCAATAATCCCCTTGAGGTTTCTGGTCACGCATACCTGTTTACGCAGCTGGTAAAGCTCACCACCTATTCCTTTGCGTCGATAATTCGGATGAACAGCTATGGAGGTACCGTAGTACCAGTCTCCACTGGGTATGTGGCCCGAGCTTCCATTCCCAGGCATGATGTCGTGGACTGTGTGGACTGGATTACCCTC
>DBHP01000034.1:9165-14032 GCA_002295705.1 Candidatus Neomicrothrix sp. UBA825
AGATAGCACCTCCAGCTCTTCTTTGTTGTAGAGATCTTCTGGATCAGAAGTCGGGAAAGACGACAGTTCAATGCTCTCCATTTCCGTTGACCATTCCGGTCTAGGATGCCTGTAATTCAATCCTGACTTTTCACCGACATGCACAATGGTTCCATCAGTCATCCTGCCACCTGATCAGTTCATAGTCGTTATGAGATGGCTGACCCCAACATGCCCAGAATTCACCTGTTTGTGGTCGCATAATGGCTGCACCACTTGATTCTATTCTGTGGGGCGGTTCGGGCTTTCTACATATTGCTTTGTCATCCTGAGTTAACTTGATTAAGCGTTCTAGACCTATTTCACCACCTGATAGAAGTTCGTTTCCTCTTGAAAGCCTCAGAGTTGAGTTGGCTAAGAGATCCGCTGGCCGTTCGGCTTCTTCGGTTTGAGCTTCCGGCGACACGGCATGATTAGTATGGACGATTGGTACTGATTCCAATTGGGTAACCGTGTGCGTTTCAGGCATGGCCTCTACGTTGAAGCCATCTCCTTGTTTATCCATTATGAGGTAGTTGTGAGCTCCAGCAAGATTAGCGTTGCTTAAAACACCCAGTGCATCAATTGATGATTCCTGCCGTAGCATTGCTCGAACGACAGATGGCCACACCACTCCGACTTTTCCGGTGCTGCTTGTGAGGTTATTAATCCCTACTGCTACGCCCTGTCTGTTCATTCCTATCTGCCCTAGACAACCTGTTGTGGTGAAAATAAGTGCAGAAGGGCATTCATCAGGTTTAACTCGGAGCAAAAGCACATGATCTGTCGCAGTATCGTGCATGTCCCAGGTTTGGGCAAGAAAGCCCTCTCCATTAGATCGTGAGTTAGGAACTAGGACTGCTGTACAGTCATCTTCATGTAGCTCGGGTGGGGTCACCCCGCCTGTTGCTGACCTGACCGTGTCCACGAAATCAGTAAAGCCGCCAACAATGATTGCTTCGGCTATAGAAATATTTGCTCCTTCTGCGAGGGCGCTCATTTCGGCAAAAAGTTCGGGGTCAAAATGTTGGTGCTCAGGGATCATTGACTCGGCGAGGTCGATAATATCGGACACGCTTATCTGCGCGCCAGACCAAGATCCTGAGGCTACAAGTTCGACTCTTTCTTTAACATAATGCTGGATCTCATCTGCAAACTGCTTTCCATGCAGGAACCCTATTGATTCGAAAGAGCCCTGAGCATCAAGAATACGTAGATTGGGTCGTTTCATAAGCTCATGATTTCGTTAATTGCTTGTTCGGCTATATCAATCATGAGATCGATGTCTTGATCTTCGATGATGAGTGGAGGGCAAAATGCTAGTGCGCCGTTTATTGCCCTGCATATCACCCCCTTTTCTGTCATTTTATCCCTAACTGCAAGTCCTTGTTCGGTTGTGGCTCCCTCTATCTGCCCAGCCCAGATAGCCCCAACTCCACGAACTTCAGATAGGAGCCCGTCGCTTTTAAGTGCCTCAAGGCCCTGAGAAATTCTCTTTCCGATATGCTTTGCCCGTTCAACGAGGCCTTCCTTTTCTATGAGGTCAATATTTGCAATAGCTGCGGCGCAAGCAGCTGGGTGACCGCTGTATGTGTAACCGTGCATAAAAACAAAATTTGGGTCTTGCTCAAATAAATCACATACTGCTCTACTAACGAGGACACCACCCATCGGCTGGTATCCACTTGTCACACCTTTTGCAAATGTGATGAGGTCTGGTTTTACGTTGTAGGTGTCGGAGGCGAACCAGTTTCCGGTCCTTCCAAATCCAGTAATCACTTCGTCAAAAACGAGCAAGGAACCATTGTCATCACACAGGCGACGGAGTCCTTCAAGGAAGCCGTCTGGAGGGGGAAAGACTCCGCCTGCCCCTTGGACAGCTTCAGTTACTACTCCGGCAATATTCTGACCGTGTTCTTTAAAAATAGATGCTGCTGACTCTATGTTTGTCGGATCTATTTCCAATACTTTTGGAAGTAAATCTCCCCACCCTTCTCGGTTCGCCGGAATACCTTGAAGAGTTGTTCCGCCAACATTCACACCGTGATACCCCCGACCGCGTCGTAAAATTATTTGACGTTCGGGCTCACCTCGCAGGATTGCTACTTTTCGCATAATTTTGATCGCCGAGTCTACTGACTCAGAACCGGAACTGCATAAGAAAACACGGCCGTCAGGGAACGGCGAAACTGAACGTATCCGTTCCGCCGCTTGATCAGATATCTGACTTCCCATGGGAGCGAAGGTATGATACGAACTTAAAGTTTGGAGTTGCTTGGTAATTGCCTGAACTAATTCTGTTCTGTTATGACCAACTTGGCAATACCATAGGCTTCCTAAACCATCTATATATTCCTTACCCTCGTCATCCCAGACACGCACACCTTCAGACCGGACAAGCGTTCGAAAGTTATCAGAGGATGGTTTTGAAAATGGATGCAAAAGGGCTGATGTCATTTAAACCTCCTCATTGTAGATTTCTCAAGATTACTCATTAGCAATCACACACGCTAGTTCACACAGGGCTATAAGTTTCGTATGTCATGATGATAAGGTTACGTAAATTTATGTCTCCTCTTCAGAATGCACGCGAAGCTCCTCTTTGGTTGGACTCTTTTGATCAGAGTTCATTTGACCGGAAACCCTTAGACGGTCCTACAGCAGTTGATGTCGCTATTGTCGGTGGCGGCTATAGCGGATTATGGACGGCGTATTATTTACTTGAAAATGACCCTTCTCTCCGTGTACTCATCATCGAAAAGGAATTTTGTGGATACGGGGCCTCTGGGCGGAATGGTGGATGGTGCGAAGGGGCGTTGGCCGGAGGCACTGAAAAGTATGCAAAACGGTCAACAATGGACGAAGCTCTTCGACTTGAACGAACAATGTTTGAAACAGTTGATGAAATACAGCGTGTTCTTGACTCTGAAGACATCAACTGCGGTTTCCATAAAGGCGGGTTCGTCAGCTTGGCAAGAAATTTGCCACAAGCACAAAGACAACGTTCTGCTGTTGAACTCGCTCGTAAGCGAGGTACTGAAGAGGAGGTTATCCGAATCCTTGATGCAGATGAGGCTCGAGCACATGTGAACGCCACTAATGTGCATTCAGGTATTTTCTTCGCTCCTTCTGCTGTCGTTGACCCTGGCAAAATGGTTAGAGGCCTGGCTTCAACTGTTGAACGAAAAGGTGGAACGATTGTCGAAGGAACCACAGCTTTGTCTATCAGTCCAGGAAAAGTTGAGTGTTTAGAAGGTGTCGTATCAGCTGATGTAATAGTTCAAGCAACCGAAGGGTACACGCGAGATATTAAAGGAAAGAAACTTGATCTCCTTCCCGTTTATTCACGAATGATCGCAACTGAACCACTCACTGATTCCCAAATGAGCGAAATCGGGCTGGATGATCGACCTACATTTAATGATGGTCGGTACATCGTTGTCTATGGGCAGCGAACCTCAGATAACCGAATTGCCTTTGGAGGGCAAGGAAACCCTCCATACCTTTATGGGTCGAGAATTGATTCGGGAGTTGAAAGCAACCTCCACTCGCATGAAGTTGTTTGGGAAAATCTCGTGAACCTTCTTCCTCAGCTAAAGGACGTAGCGATAACACACAGATGGGGCGGCACATTAGCAATTCCCAGAAATTGGCTCCCTGGCCTTCGCCTTGACAAATCGTCCGGTGTTGGTTTCCTCGGTGGATACGTAGGTGAGGGTGTTGCAGCAGCAAATCTAGCGGGCAGAACGATGGCAGACTTAATACTTGAAAGACGAACCGACCTTACTTCTCTTCCTTGGGTTGGAGTGCGATCAAGAAAGTGGGAGCCGGAACCCTTGCGGTGGTTAGGAGTGCGCGTTAGCAGGCGCTTCATGGGTGCTGCTGATATATCTGAGACGAGAAAGCAGAAGACGGCCAAGCTAGCTATGCGAGCCGCACACGTTTTACGAGGAGATTGAACTTAGCTTTTACCTATGGACTTGATTGCAGCAGATATAGCTTCGATCCCTTGATCAATTTCGCTTGCTGTTGCATTTAGCATTGGTGTGATGCGGATCACATTTCCATAAGCGCCACCTTTACCGAGAAGAAGGCCATGGTCTTTGCAGGCTTCAAGAAATTCTGCAGCACGTTCAGGGTATGGCTCTGTGTTGCCGCTACTTGAATCTGTACCAACAATTTCGAGAGCTACCATCAATCCTCTTCCCCGAAGGTCACCGATCCATGAAGTGGTACTAACTATTTTTTCGAGGCCACTTTTGAGTCGCTTTCCCATATCGAGAGCGTTACCTTGCATGTCTTTCCCTTTGACTTCTCTAAATGTTGCCAGACCAGCTGCTGCCGAAAGAGGGTTACCTCCGAAGGTGCTAAAATTTAATGCGGTAACGTTTTCCATGATTTCAGATCGAGCTACGACCCCTGCGAGAGTTATCCCATTTCCGACACCTTTTGCGAAAGTGAGCATGTCAGGCGTGATCCCATGTGCTTGATATCCCCAAAAGTGTTCACCTGTTCTTCCCCAACCCGTTTGCACTTCGTCACTTATCAATAGGGTTCCATAATTTGAAAGGACTTTACTCATCTCTCCGTAAAATCCATCTGGGGGAATTGCAAACCCTCCGACTCCCTGAATCGGTTCAAAGATCAAACATGCAACGTTTCCTGTCGTCGCAGTGTCAAGAATTTGTTGCAGATCCACAACGCAAGCTTCCGTGAAGTCTTCNNTGGCATATCTTGGAAGGGGCTACGTAGCCGGTAGGGTCCTTGAACGTAGTTGACGGAAAGGCCAGATATTCGTGATGATAACCACGTTGATTGGCTAGTGATTGCTTGTGTAGCGAAAGTCCTC